>JAYRNY010001213.1:0-2611 GCA_041911975.1 bacterium
ACATACATCGATACAACTGTGAGAACCAGGAACCAGGGTCCTACATATGAGACCGTATCCATGTGCATTTAATTTTTATCCTTTTTCTTTGCAGCCGAGATGGTCTCGGCCTCCCGGGTGAGTTTTACAGTCGTGCCATCGATCTGGGCGTAAGGTTTCTCGGCCCCAATGGGAATTCGGAACCAGAATGTACTACCCTCGCCTTCTTTGCTGGTGGCGCCAATGGTGCCGCCGTGGGCCTCGACAAGCGCCTTGCAAATCGTCAAGCCTAGCCCGCTTCCTTTCTTCTCCGCCTCGTCTGCGCTGTTCACCTGGTGGTAACGCTCGAATATTCTCTCTTGTTCGGCTATCGGCATTCCGCGTCCTTGATCTTTTACTTCAAAGAGTATCTGGTTGTTTGCGCATGAAGTAGATACGGCTATCTTGGAGTCCTCCGGAGAGAACTTGATGGCGTTCGAAAGCAAGTTGGTCAGCACCCTGATGACGCGCTCTTCGTCGCAGCTCAGTTCGACGTTTGCGGGTGTAGACTCGATTGTTATTTTGCGTGCATCGGCACTGTGCTGGATTAATTCAACCGCTTGCGAAATCATCGATGCATCGCTGGCTCTCTTTATATCGAGGCTGAATCTGCCGGACTCTATCTTGTCGATGTCCAAGAGATCGTTGATCAATTGAATCAGCTTGCCGACTGACGAATCGGCGCGGCTGATCATGTTTTTCGCTTTCTCGCTTGATGTGTCCATTGTACCGCTGTGCAGAAGGTTGAGCGTCAGTTGCAACGACGTTAGTGGCGAGCGCAGATCGTGAGTGACCATCGCCAGTACTTCTTGCTTGGACCGCTCAGCCTCTTTCAATGCACGCGAAACAGTGTGCACCACGTCGTCGAGCATTGCCAATTCGTCTGCGCCCTCCAGATGATCGGGAATTTCTTTGTTGGCACCCAGCGCAACAATGTTCTTCGATAAGGTGTTGAAACGTTTCGATGTTCGATGCCTGAAGAGCAGAAGCAATCCGATTACTAGAGCAATATTGACAGTAAGTCCGCCATAAACGATGCTGTTGACCCATACTCGAGTGCTTGCTGCCAGTTTTTGGTGGGCGGCTGTTCTTGCGTCCTGGCTGCGAACGAATCTGTTGTTGAGGCTGTACAGATTCCTTGCATGTCCCGAGATTTGAAAAACGGCAAACCTTTTGCCGCCCTCGTCGGCAGAATCAAAGACGCTCTTGGTGTCGTTGAACAAGTTGAAAGAGTCATCCAACTGTTTGACCATGTCGGCCATTTCCGGCTCGGGTTTTGATTTCGCCTGCATCTCTTTGAGTAAATCGCGACGCCGCTTAAGGTCGGCCACTCCGGCTTCAAAATTTCTCTTGAAGATCTCTTCTTTGTTGAACTGGTAAAACCCCATTGCTGTTGCAATTTGCACCAGGGTCATGATCAATCCGTTTCCGGCGGAAAGGAGCTGTCTGGAGCGCGCTTCTTCCTCAAACTGTTTTTCCACCTGATAATGGGCGTACGTTAATGCTCCGACGAATGCCAATTGGAAGGTCAGTGCAATGACCAGAATAGCGGTCATTTGCTGGCTGAGGCTGAAACTGTTTGGGTTGAATTTCATTGGCGGCGGGGACGACTCCAGGGTGCCTGTTTATGTCAAGGGGGTTGCTGTTCGTGGGGTGTGTAGATTGGCTGCCTGTTTGTGTGGGAAGATAAGCTGGGCGGGGATGCAGATCGTCAAAAATGTCGAAAATCCTATTAGTCGAAGATGATGAGCTGGTGATGGAGGCTGTCGCCGACACACTGGAGACCAACAATTTTGTGGTCGAAAAGGTGCGCGACGGACAGGAGGCAGCCGATCGCCTCAAGCTATATTCCTATGATCTGGCTATTTTAGACATTGGGCTGCCAAAGATTAACGGGCTCGACGTCTGTCGCAATTATCGAGCTGCCGGCGGAATCACGCCAATACTCATGCTCACGGGCAAAGGCGAGATAGAAGATCGGGTGACCGGCCTTGATTCGGGTGCTGATGATTATCTGCCGAAGCCGTTTCACATGCGTGAGCTGCTGGCTCGCGTGCGCACCCTCCTGCGCCGTCCGGTCGGATTGCTCGCTGATGTCTTATCGGTAAGAGGCATTGAGATTAATCCTTCGACAGGCAAGGCGACAAGAGACGGTGTGGAGATCGACTTGCTGGCGAAAGAACTGGCGCTTATGGAATTTCTGATGCGGCACAAAGATCAAATTTTCAGCGTCGATGATTTGCTCGACAAAGTCTGGCATTCAGAATCGGACTCCTCAGAAGATGCTGTCAGGCAGTGCGTTACGCGAGTAAGAAAAAAGCTCGATGTGGATGGCAGACCCTCGATAATTACGACCGTAAAAGGCCTGGGTTATAAGATTGACAGCAGTCTATAGGAAACTGACCCGTGGTATGCGCGGCGGTGCGCTCGCCTGTGCCTTCTTCCTTTCTATCTTTCCGCAAATAAGCTTTGGCTTGAGCCCTGCTGATTTTGAACAGGGTCAGAAATTCTTGGGTTCTGGAGAAAAATCCGAATGGCAAAAAGCGCTCAAGATAGGGCAAGCGGGTTTGGCAAGAAATTCTGCCGATTTGCA
>JAYRNY010001214.1:0-4877 GCA_041911975.1 bacterium
ACCACATAGCAAGCGTTAGGTGAAACAACCTCGATGCGATGACCAGCCGATTTTCCTTTGATATCGCGATTGGTGCGATCGCAAAGATGGCTACGACATGCAAGTGGCTTTTCGACAAAAAACATTTGCAGAGTGGCAGAAATCCGGCAAACTACCTGATCCTGGAGCTTGTTGCCTGCGTATTCGTGCTTTAAGAGTTTGCCGAGAGCCGGGATTGAACCGGCGACACAAGGATTTTCAGTCCTCTGCTCTACCGACTGAGCTACCTCGGCGCATTGGTCGGCTTCAACCCTCCGCGCAAGACATCAAAAAAGTCCCCGGCGGAGGAGACAAGAACCCAATATATCACATGAGATGTTCAATCCAGCTCGTCAATAGGAGAGATTGCTTAAAGCGAGTCTGGATTGAGACAAACTAGTAGGGGCTGTTGCTGGGCATCGGATAGGATCGGTTGTAAAGCCCTGCTATGCGCAGGTTTTCGCCGTCTTTTCTGACCAGCAAGTCCATCACGATTTGATGGGTGACCGGGCGTACGGAGGCTTGTTGCAGCACTAGCGTGCCGGTCATGCCGACAACCACGCTGCCGTCCGGGTTTACCGCTTGCGCTTGCACCGAGATCGGCTGGAAAGCCCCACGCAGCTGCCCTGAAGCTATAGCGTTGGCGATATCCGGGCTCCAGAAATTGGTTTCAAATGCCGCTTGCGCCTCGGGAGTCATCCACTTGATCGCTTCTTTGTGGCTCTGGGCCGAGCTGGCGGTGTTATAGTCCATGGCGCCGCCCATCCAGAATTTGACGAAATCCTCAGCCAGCTTGGGTTCCGGACCGGCTGGATTGGCAGCGGGCGCGGCTGGGGCGGCTTGACTGGCTGGATTCATTGCATTGGAGCCTGCCTGCATGCCCTGAGGACCCTGACCTGGGCCGACTGCGTCGGCTGCGGTCAGGGGAGCGTTTGCACCATGACCGGTCGGCTGCTCTTTGTCATTCAGACTGGGGACCACAAAGACTGCCAGAATGCCAAGAATGACAAGCCCTAACAGGATCTTGTCTTGCAAAATTCGAGTGATAAGAGCGCGAATGATTTCCTGGATCATGGCAGGCGTTGGTCGCTCCTTGCTGAGCTCACGAAGGCGTTCTCTGGTTGGAATTTGTAATGCCATACATTGATTGTGCTTATATTCTGCCGAAAATCAACTACGGTGGTGGGGATCTTCCCATGATTTCCGGCGTTTTTGCCGTCGGCAAGCCGGATAAGTCATGAAGTCCGACGCCTTAACACAGACTGTCGTAATTGGTAACCCGCCTGTAATACAATGTTGGCGGCGAGCACGATCAGTTAATTGGGTCGAAAGTAGAAGAAGTAGGAAAATGCCTGACGACGATAACGATAAGAATTCTGAGTCTTCAGAGCAGCAATCCATTCCCTTTGATGGGCCGGCGCAAAAGACTTTGCCTGTTGTAACTAGCGTCGGCCGCAAATATGTCGCATACACAGTCAAGCTGCCGTCCGAACAGTTGGCTGCTCTGCAATCAATCTGGCTTGAGCTGAAGCGCTTGTATGGTCCGCACTCACCTGACAAGAGCGGAATGATTCAGCAGGCGATTGCCGACTGGCTGAAAAAATGGGATGGTCCGGATCGGCAAAAACTCTTGCAGGACCTTCTGGAAATCCGCGAAGATACTCGCAAACGGCAGTACCGTAAGGACTGACACCACATTTGGTGCGATGCTTTTGTCGTGAAACGAGCCAAGCCTGCTGCCTTTTGTTAATTATGTGTGCGCTATAAGAATTGGGCCGTTTTTGGTTAGAAAACGCTGATTTTGGCGTTATTTGAGCACGTTCTTAGTTACAAAAGGGAAAGTAGGGGACATTTACAACTATGATGAACCCATGCATTCCCCCGTATTCATTCCTCTTATGATTGCCGCGGCAATGTGCATAGGCTGCCTGTTTGCAGGCGGTACCTCGCCGCAGCGGTATTTTCTGGAATGGCAGCCGGCGACACTATACAACGCTGTTCAACTCTTCTTTTGTGCGTTTCTCGCCTGGGCGATTGCTTCTACAGTCAAGTCTGGACCGGCTAAACCTGACCTGGCTCTGACCTCGACGCTCGTCTGGTCGCTCGTCTGCGCTGCCTTTGTTTATGCCGGTTTTGATGAGTTGCTCGAATTGCATGAGAACTCCGGACCGATTGCGCACTGGCTGGCTGATGTCCTTGGGCAACCGGGAAAACACCCAGTAGTAGCTGGAATGGAGATCCCATCTTATTCTGCATTGATCGAATTCTGCTACGCGGGCATCGCAGCAGCTTTCGTTTTTCTTTTTCACAAGCAGGTTTTCGTGCAGTGGACAGCTGCCTGGATGTTTGCTCTAGCTGCCATTTTTCTCGGCAGTGCACAGTGCGTTGATCTCATACTCATTCAAGGTATGAGCACACCGACAAGTGTTGATGTCGCGTTCTGCCAGGGATTTGTCAAAGCAGTTGCGTACTCGTTAAAACTGGCTGGCTGCGCGTCTCTGCTTGGCGCACTGATGGAAACATTGTTGGCAAAACGTCGACTGCAATCCGTCGAACGCATGCTTTCAGGTTTGAACAAAGGCAATCAAAGCGAGACTGCTCCGCACAGAGAGCACGTGTCGGTCTAAAGACTTAAGCGATTGCTGAATCGCAGCGGAGCGCAAGGGCGCATTACATGCGTTCAGATGTCGCCGGCATGCCTGTTCCAAGCGGTCGGAGTCGACCCTACATTACGATTGTCCCGTTTAGAAACCGCTATTCGTGCTTCAAATGGTGTTTCAGGTAAATGCCGAAGAGCACCACGCCGACAAGAACTATGGCCACGTCGAATTTGTGCCAGAGGTCGACGAACACTTCCATGTTTTTGCCGAATTCAATGCCCACCCAGGTGAGGAAATAGCACCAGATCAAAGAGCCGATAAAAGTTGACGCGACGAACATCCAGAAGTGAGCTTTGAGAACGCCTGCCGGAAACGAGATGAATGTCCTGACGACAGGCAGCATGCGGCAAACGAAAAATGTGATGTCGCCGTATTTGTTTACCCATTTGTCAGCCAGGTCGAGGTCTTTTTCTTTGAGAAGGAACCACTTTCCGTACTTTTGCAGGAACGGGCGTCCGCCGAAGAGACCCAGGAAATACGAAGGAATCGAGCCTAAAACGCAGCCGACTGCACCGGCCAGCGCCGACAGGTGAATGTTCATCTTGCCTTCGTTGACGAGAATTCCAGCCGTCGGCATGATTGCTTCACTGGGCAATGGAATGTTTGCTGATTCGATTGCCATCATAACGACGACACCAAGGTAGCTCCAGTTGGCTACTTGATCTCTTATCATTTGTAAGATTGGATCGATGATTTGGTGAAGCACGGGACGTCCTCTAGCGCTGATAATTACGCGATTTTACAAGGACCGCCCTCGGCAAACATTCCAGCCGCCTAATGCTGGTTCTTTTGGCTATCTCCAAACGTTGTTTGTTGACGTTTCTTTCGCTATGCCTTTTGCGACCAATTGGAAATAGTTTAGAATTCTCTTACCGACCGGTTCTCGCATAACAACTCCGACGCTGAGGTCCGGATTTCGGGGCATTGATGTCAACTGACTGAAACAGGCTCACATAGACTCAAGCGGAATCAAAACGGATTCAAAATGGATTCGAAAGCGGAATCTAAAAATCGAACCGATACTCTCTATTTCACGGTCTCCACGGCCGGGCATGTAGATCATGGAAAGACGAGCCTGCTGCGTGGTCTGACTGGCATCGATCCGGACAGATTGAAAGAAGAGAAAGCGCGGCAGATGACCACAGATCTTGGTTTTGCACATTTGCGCATCTCTTCAGAGCAGGTGCGCAAGAGCCGACCGGCCGTGAACACTGACATAGTCGTCAGCTTTGTCGATGTGCCCGGACACGGAAAGTTCTTGAAGAACATGCTTGCCGGAGTGGGCGGTCTGGATATGGCACTGCTGGTGGTGGCGGCTGACGAGGGCCCCATGCCTCAGACGGAGCAGCACGCGAAGATACTCAGTGCCCTTGGAATCAATCGTGTTCTCCTGGTTATCACCAAGTGCGACATGGCCAGCGACGCCCAACGCTGCGATGCAGTCGCTCGTTCGAAAGAACTCTTGCAGCGAGTCGATCTTACTCTTGTTGATGTCGCTGAGGTTTCCAACACGACAAAAGACGGCTTCACGGAAATGATCGAGAAGCTGATCAATGCGCTTGTCGATGCGGGAGAAAGAGAGAGCGCAAGACTGAACGCTCCACCTTTTCTTCCAATCGATCGTGTCTTTTCAATTGTCGGGTATGGCGTTGTGGTCACAGGCACGCTCGTGAAAGGTGCCATTTCGCAGGGCGATAGTCTGCTTATCGAGCCTGGAAATATCAAGGCTCGCGTGCGCGGTCTGGAGACTTTCAATACGTCGGTGAGCAAGGCTACGGCCGGACAAAGGCTGGCTATAAACTTCTCTCTGAAAGACGGAAAGGCCCTTGCGCGTGGTCAGGTAGTTGTGGGCGAGCAATGCGCGCCGACCAGCACTTTGATTGTCGAGCTTGGCCAACCCGGCTTGAAATTGGAGGAACACTTCGAGCAGCATGTGCTCGGCCAGCCTGCCAGGATTTATCATGGAACCGCTGAGTGCCAGGGTGCCGTACGCTGGATGGAAAGCCTGCCTGCAAAGCCGAACGGCAAGAAGACTTACATCGCCCAAATCACTCTTTTCGATCCTTTGATAGCCGAGCCTGGAGATCGATTTGTACTCCGCTATGGTGACGAGGGACTGGCGGGCGGCAGCATTTTGATCACATCAAGACCGCGCTGGATAACCAGGGAGCGACTGGTCAACCTGGCCAAATTGCTGGC
>JAYRNY010001215.1:0-9103 GCA_041911975.1 bacterium
CTTCCACCTCTGTCTTGAGCTGCTTGTCAAGCTGTTCGTCTAACAGCGCCGACAGCTCCATCCTATATTTTTCACAAGTCTCGACCATTACCCCGATCACCCCGAAATTTCTGCTTGCGAGTTGCTGCTCTCGAGATACGGCTTGAGCATCTCCTGGAGCTTCAATCTGGCCCTCGCTATCCGCGACTTAACGGTTCCCATCTCTGTCTTTGTCAGAACCGCAATTTCCTCGTAACTGAGACCCTCCACTTCCCTTAAGACGATGCTCGTCCGAAACTGTTCCGGGAGTTTCATCATGGCCGCGCGGATGACTTCGTTGACTTCCTTGTTTAAAACATTTTCATCAGGCAGGGCGGATGTATCGGCGATATCTCGAGTTACTCCATCGCCGCCCTCTTCGTCGTCAATGCCTTCATCCATAGATACGGTCGGCAGCTTGCGAGGACGCTTGCGCAACTCGTCATAGAAGATGTTAGTTACTATCTGCGTTAGCCAGGAGCGGAACGAAGAAGGGTTTCTCAGGTTGTTGATATTTCTCCAAACCCTGATGAACACTTCCTGCGCAAGGTCCGCCGTATCAGTCCAATCGGGAGCCAATTGGTACAGAAGGGCATAAACTGTGCGCTGATGACGCTTTACCAGCTCTTCAAATGCCGCGGGCTCGCGCCTCTGGCACGCCAGTACAAGGTCTCGATCGCTTTTTTGGCTATAGCCTGTCGCCATGGCGACTCCTCTCGACGATTATTTGTTTTGACGCATTGGCGGTGAAACGTGTTCCTGGTTTGGGGATATATCTACGTTTCGTTGGGGTTTCGCCAAGGCCCAAATATCTTATCACTGCTATTCGACTGTTCTGGCATGCGTTGCCGTTCTTGCTCTCATTTACTACATCATCGTTAAGCGCCAGGAACGAGAGCCGGTCTGCTTGCGTCTGTATCCTTGCTGCATCTTTAAATCCTTTATCTAGTACAGATCTGGAAAGGTGCTAGCATGACTGATGCCTTGTTCTCAAGAACGGCTTATTTTGCCCGCTTCGAGAGACGACACGGCACGGACGATGAAGCAGACGGGCGCCGTTGCCCGGCATTGAGCCAGGCTCAGCATTTTTAGAGCCACTCGAAATACCTTCTTCGCCATATTCAAAGGAGATACAGCCTTGTCTACCAGATATCTATTCACCTCGGAATCCGTCACAGAGGGACACCCGGATAAAGTCTGTGACCAGATTTCCGACGCTATCCTCGATGCAATCTTGGCACAGGACCCCAAAGCACGCGTGGCAGCAGAATGCGCCGTGTCGACTGGGCTGGTTCTGGTGACAGGCGAAATCACATCCACCGCCAGTATCGATTACCAGAAGCTTGTACGCGGAGTGATTGAGGACATCGGCTACGCAGGAGAGCACGGCGGCGGCTTCGATGCCCATTCTTGCGCCGTTCTTACAGCAATCAACAAACAGTCTCCCGATATTTCATCCGGCGTGACCAAAGCGCTCGAGCACAGGAATGAAGGTTCGGCCGACAAAGAAGATGAAATCGGCGCCGGCGACCAGGGCATGATGTTTGGTTATGCCTGCGACGAGACTCCGGAATTTATGCCTTTGCCGATTTCAGTCGCCCACCGCATCGCGCACCGTCTCTCGGAAGTGCGCCACAAAGGCACTCTTCCTTATTTGAGACCGGACGGCAAAACACAAGTAACAGTTGAGTACGACGGCGATAAACCCGTACGCATCGACTCCATCGTCATTTCCACACAGCATGACCCGGAAATCGATGGCGCATTCGACAACGATGAAGTGCAAAAGCGCATCGCCACTGACTTGAAAGCATATGTAATTCAACCTGTTTTCCAAGATCTCTCGGTAAAACCGGATGAAGAAACCCGCTACCTGATCAATCCTTCCGGCCGTTTCGTAGTGGGCGGACCGCATGGGGACGCAGGACTGACCGGACGCAAAATCATTGTCGACACATACGGCGGCTATGCGCGTCATGGCGGCGGCGCTTTCTCAGGAAAAGACCCGACCAAAGTGGACCGCTCGGCAGCCTATGCTGTGCGCTGGGTAGCCAAAAACATTGTCGGAGCAGGCATTGCTTCCCGCTGTGAAGTGCAGATTGCTTACGCAATCGGCGTCGCTCGCCCCGTCTCCATCCACGTGACTACTTTCGGCACCGGCAAGATTGCCGATGAAAAGATCACTGAAATCGTCAAAGAAGTCTTCGACCTCAGACCGGCAGCGATCATTCGTGCACTCAAGTTGAACGAGTTGCCGAAAGAAAGGGGCGGTCACTTCTTCCAAAAGACGGCCGCCTATGGCCACTTCGGTAGAACAGACATCGATGCTCCGTGGGAAAGACTTGATAAGGTCGAAGCCCTAAAAAAGCACTTGCCCAAGGCAGTGGGAGCCAAGTAGATCAAAGGAAGGTTTGAGCAAGCTCAAACCAACTTCTGAAATCAAGTATTGAGAATATTAGCCGTCTCTCTTTTGAGACGGCTAATACAAGTTGTCCGTCGCTATAATAAACAACGTATCTAACCAGGCCTTTAGCTACCCACTTGGCTATCTAAAAGGGTTTCCGAGCAATTGTCTTCAGTTGGGAAAAATTCGAGTTCCGGCTCCATTACGGTGCTACCAGAATCGCCGGACGGCTGGTCTTTGGACCTGGTTGAAGGAGAAGTCCTGGCAATTGGGCGCAAACCGGGAGCGGGCGACAAGCGTCGCCTGGTTTTGCCATTTCCAGAAGTCAGTGGCCAGCATGCCGAAATTCGTTGCACCCCGGACGGCTGGAGGCTGATTGACAACGGGTCTACAAACGGCACTTCCTTAAACGGCACGCGGCTGACGCCCGGCAAGGAATACATCCTGCATAACGGAGACAAGGTCAAAATCGCTCAGTACGATCTTTTGGTCTCTCCTCCCTTCGACGCCTCGCGCGAAATGGACGAGGACAGAGACGAGCAGGACAAAACTCAATTCAGAATCCACTTAATCAACGCCACTATTCTGGTCGGAGATATTGTTGATTTCAGCGGTCTCATGGAGACCTACGCGTCCGAGCCGGATCTGGTAATGCGCGCTCAGAAAATGGTTTTCGACGCGCTCAACGAAGAAATTCACAAGCATTACGGACAACTGGAAAAAATCGCCGGTGATGCCATCATGGCTTATTGGAGCGGTGACGATTCCAAAGAGGGCGCCGCCTTGCAGGCTTATCAAGCATGCCTGACCGCCTTGCAAATGCGAACTGTTACAGCACGACTGGCCAAAGACACGAATTTCTGGCCTTTCAAAAAGCATCCCCTGGTTATAGACATTGCTCTGGCCACGGGTCCGGTAGCCGCAGGCACACTGGGGCAGTCGGGAGCAGGTCAGGCAATTACCGGTGACACAGCCAATATCGTATTCCGCCTGGAAAAATTGATTACAAGCGATCATGCCGGCGAAATCTGGGTGGACGGCGTCACTCACGATCTGGCGCGCGAACGCTTCCAGTTCCAGTATGTCAATCAGTTCTCCGTCAAAGGCAGACAAAAGCCGGTCGAAGTCTACCAGCTGATAAGCGCGGTCTAGCCGGTCGTGACCGATGGCAATAGTCTCGAGAAAGCTGTAGGACGGCTGCTTGTCGGCAGGTTGCCCGGAAAGGTTCTCGATCAGGAGTTTAGAAAACTCCTTTCAGATGGCACCGCTGGTGGTATCTGTATTTTCAAAGACAATGTGGAAAGTCTGGACCAGTTAACGGAACTTGTCGATCAAATTGCAAGCAGTTCTTGTTTCAATCCGATCATATGTGTCGACCAGGAAGGCGGTGCAGTACAGCGTTTTGACGATGTTCTCTCTCCGCTGCCGTCCCTGATGGCGCTGGCTGCAACCGACAATGAGAAGCATGTGGAAACGGCGGCAGTCGTGAATGGAAAACAATTACGCACTCTGGGAGTGAATTGCGTTTTGTCTCCAGTCGTAGACGTGGCCAGCAATCCTCTCAATCCGATCATAGGCACACGCGCATTTTCAAGCGATCCGCAAACTGTGACGCGCTTTGCCAGGGCGATGCTGGAAGCGTTTTTGCAAGAGGACGTTGTGCCGGTAGTGAAACATTACCCGGGACATGGCGACACCGGACAGGACTCACATACAGAACTGGCCGTCATCGACCGCTCCCGGGAGTCAATCGAAAACCTGGATTTGGTGCCTTTTAGAAACTGCGCCCAATTGACTCCTGCACTGCTGGCCGCTCACGTCTGGCTCAAGGCCTATGAGGAAAAACCACTGCCAGCCACATTGTCTGCAAAGTTGTTGCATGATGTTCTTCGAAGCCAGATAGGCTTTAGAGGACTTGTCTTCACCGACGACATGATGATGAAGGCAGTGAGCGATCACTATGGCATGGCTGAGTCAGCGCTGCTGGCAATCGAAGCCGGTTGCGATGTTGTTCTGCTCTGCTCCACTTTTGCCGATTTGAAGAATGCCCACGCACATATTGTTGAAGCGGTGAGAAGCGGCCGGTTAAAAGAAGAAACAATCATAAGCGCCAACGAGCGCATAGACAGCCTGTTTCCATTGTCGAAGAAACAAACATCCGACATTCAGTCGCGATTGGCACAATTGCGGAGCTGGCTCGATGACGACAATGCGCGCATTTCTAGAATTTATCAAGATTCAATTACCCTGCTCAAAGGACCGCTGCCGTCTGTGGGCGAAGAACCACTCACAGTGGTCGTTCCGAAACACTCGCGTTACCAGCTCCCCCTTGCTCTATATCTGCAAGAGCAGCTCAAAGGGATCGGCACAAGGCCATCGATTGAAGAGATTCGTTATACGCTCAATCCAGACCAAGCCGAAATTGATCGTCTTGCTGAAACTTTAAAGGAAAGCAACGTTGCCCTCGTCACGTTCCGAGCCGGTTTGCACAAAGGGCAGATGGAACTTGCAAAACAGCTGGAAAAAGCAGCTTCCAGCTTTTTTGCCGTAGCAGCAGACAGCCCATACGATTGCCAGGCGGTTTCTGAAAACGCATCCTATTTATGTACTTTTGATCCTTCGGATAAGGCAATGAAAGAACTTGCAGTCATGCTCGCGCGCGGATTCAAAGCCAAAGGCAAATGCCCGGTGGTTTTGGAAGAAAAGCAGCCTTCCGCATGAAACTTGCTGCCTAGGGTGGCAATATTTGCTTGAAGAGAAAAGTAACTGCTTGCGCAGCCGCAAGTAAAGCCAGGCTGCCCATAATGCTGAAAAAGACGATCAAACCGATAATGCGCCTGACCCAGACTTTCCTTTTCTCTTCCATCGTCAGAGGCGGATTTACTTTGTCCGCTTTATCGGTAATGGGGAATTGCCCGACCGCCGAGTCGGGCGATTCGACAACTTTTGTCCCCGTTGTTTCCGCCGGCGTTTGAGGAATTGCTTCCTCTTTCAGTTCAGCAGGCTTGTCTGAAGAGTCGACCGGTTTGTCCGTCGGCTCGTGCAATGTTTTTTCGTCATTAGTTTCACTCATATGTCTATCTTATCGTAGGGGCGACGCCATGCGTCGCGCGGTTGACTTTCAATTATTGCTGGCGGCATGTAAGCCGTCCCTACAAAAGCCAGTGTAAGAGGGGCGGCTTACATGCCGCCCGGTGTGGGCGCTATTTGATGAGGCTTTTCACCCAGTCGGCTTTGGTATGCATGAGCTTGGCATATTCCGGCTGATTGAGCTCTTTCAATTCAGCTGCATACTCCAGAAGAACGCGGACACGTTCTTCTGTTGCCAGTTCCAGGTCAGTGAATTTCCAGGCTCTGTCGATAGCATCTTGCAGTTGCGTTTTCATCACCGCTTTTTCCAGATGCACTCTCTGCCCATGACTTGGCAGAACCCATTCGAAATCCTTGCCGAGAAGCTTTTCCATAGACATGGTTTGCTCTTCATATGAATACCAGGTCCAGAGCGGGTTCCAAATCTCCAGGCGCGATTCTTTGCGGTCATAATAAAGCGAATCACCAGAGAACAAGTACTTGTTCTTGTACAGCATCATCATATGGCCTTCAGTGTGACCGGGTGCCGGAATGAGAAAGAAGTCCGGTTGATAATCGTATGATTCGGTTTCGACTAGTACACCCTCGGCATGCGGCTGCGACTCCACTTCATGGCGATGGATTATGCGTTTTGCCTTGAAATGCTGGGCAAATTTTTCCGCATCGCCTGCATCGTCGCGGTGAGAAATGAAAATATTCGCAACACCACCCAGCCCTTCGAGCCGCTTGACCAGAGTGGATTGAAACTTGGGAGCATTGAAAAGCCAGTTACCGCCCTTATGTTGAACGAAATAGCTGTTGCCGCCCGATGTTTTCGGTGAGTTGAAACCGCAGAAGTAAACCTCGTTGTCTATCTGCAGCGGGAAGTCTTGCATTACGTCGGCAAGCGCCGCACGATTGATTGTACCTATCGACCCGTACGGGCAGCATAGCACCGCGCGTAGTGCTTTTCTCGTTTCTTCCTCGCCTTCGGGCTGCCTGCCCACAACGGCATACTCCCTCCAATAGGTGAAGGTTTCAGGCGCAATCTGGCGGCAAATATCCATGTTGCGGCATGTCGAATCGACGAAAAAATCTCCGTCGACATTACCTTCGAGTTTCTTTGCTAAATCTGCCATAAGACTCTCTTGAGACTCCTTAAGATAGGATCCATCCGATTAAACCAATTCGGTCTAGCCGTTAGCGGCGCGGCGCAGTCGATCCAAAATTCCCATCCATTCTTCCAGTTCGGGCGGTTCTTCTACAATGATGTAGTCGGCGCCGACTGTGTCCAGTTCACGCATCGCAGCATAAAGCTGGCGAGCACATTCTGCTGGTTCTTCGGACAATTGCTTCCAGGTGATTACCGCCCCGCATTTAATCGGGTCGGAAAATGCCATTACGGCCACGCGCATCATCAAGTTTTCCGCAGTGGCTATGGCACGCGGAAGATTTTCATGGGCAAAAAGTTTCAGTCCTGTGGAAGGAGCATAGTGGCTGGACAATGTGCCGGGGGCACGAGGTGCAACCGAATTTGCATTTGCATCTTGCTTTGACTTTTTCGACTGGTCCGATTTGCCTGACTTTTTAGCATCTTTCAGTACTGCATCAATTTGCTCGAGCGTGATCATTCCCGGCCGCAAGATGCGCGGCATGTCGCCGGACAGATCGATAATCGTCGACTCGATGCCGACAGTGCATTGCCCGCCATCGAGCACTTTGGCAACCAGATCGCCGAGTTCGCTGCGTACATGTTCAGCGGTGGTTGGGCTGATCTTGCCGTGCTTATTGGCGGATGGGGCGGCAATGCCGGAGTTGAACTCTTTGAGGAGGGCCAGAGCGACAGGATGGGAAGGTATTCGCAGTCCCACTGTATCCTGACCGCCGCTTACAGCTGGAAGTACTCTCTTGGACTTCTTCAAAATCAAGGTCATGGGACCGGGCCAAAATTTCTCGGCCAGCGCCAGGGCTTGATCGGGAATAGTCTCTGCCCAGTCCATCAATTGTTCAACTGAAGCCAGATGGACGATAACAGGGTGATCGCCAGGACGTCCCTTGACACGGTAGAGGCGAGCTAAAGCATCAGCATTGGCGGCATCACAGCCCAGTCCATACACTGTTTCCGTTGGGAAAGCTACAAGTTGTCCAGCTTTCAACAAAGTGGAAGCCGACTTGATTTCCTCGCCATCTATCATGGCTACTTTGGGGGCCTGATCTTGCATAAGGAGGCTATTATATTCGATCTACAAGCTGGTTTATGACGTATTGCTAGCGGGCAAGTACCGATAATAGAGGATTTCTCCAGCAGCTTTGTAGACGGTCAGTCAGTGTTCCAAAGATGATCAAAACGGGGTTCTACACGTGACAGGCACATCCCAGCAAGAGCAATCACAGACAGCCTGGCTGAGAACCCAGGACGGCATCCATGTCAGATCCTCGCTCAATGACATCAAAGTCTTTGCCTATGGCGCCTATGACAGGCTCGATCTAGATGCCGACGGATTCGTCACCAAGACAGAATTGTCCAATGCCTTTACAGATCCGGAGACAGGCTGGCGAGAAAAATCGTTTCTCCTTTTCCTCATCCGCAGAATCGAAGACATTGCGGCTGCCTACAATGAAGAATGGGCTCAAGATCAGCACGGCATTTCCAGAGTCGACTTGCAGGAATACTTCGAGCAAATTGAAGTGCTCGATGATGGTACGTGCGAGTGTCATCCGCGCTCGGAAGCCTGGAAGAAAGTGCCGGTTCCATCAGGCGGAATCAACCTCAATCAGACTTTCCAGGACATTCATGAATTTGCGCTAAAAACGTTCGATTCCATAGATCAAGACGGTGATGGCTTTTTGAGCGGTCAAGAATTGAACAACGCCGCCACCAGCGAGCTGACGGGTTGGCGAGAAAAGTCATTCCTGATTTTCCTTTTGCGCAATATCGAAGCCATTTCGAAAGCTTATGACGAACATTGGGCACCGGAAAATGCCGGCATATCAAGGATGGATCTGCAGGAATATTTTCGGCTCTTGCGAATCTGAAGTTTTATTTTTCGCAGACGACGGGCATGCGCGTCCGCATCATGGAGCCGCATGCGACCCCCTGTCTAGGGCAGCTTCTTCAGCATCAAGAGCTCGTATTCGTTGAATCCAGCCTTACCGTACAGCGCACGGCCGCCTTTATTGTTGGCCAACACGTTGGCAGACAAATAGTTCGCATTCTTCGATATCGCGTACTGTTCTGCACGTTTTACCAGTGCTTCCCCGATGCCGCCTTTGCGATATTCCTTGAGGATGACGATATCCGAGAGATAAGCCAATTCAATCGGCTCATTCAAATCGGCGTCCAGTTGTTCGCTCAAAAGAACGCTCAAGAAACCGACCGGTTTTCCTTCCATCTCGGCGACGAAAATTTCGGCGGAGCCTTCTTTCCGGCGCTGCAACAGAGCTTGCAGATAACGCTCGGCTATCTCTTCACCGGGCAAGCGGTGACTGACGAGTTCTCTTTCGAACTCTTGCAGTTCTACAAAACAGTTTTTCAATGCCGGCAGATCATCCGTGCTGAACTCGCGAATGGTGTATGCGGCTGTCGATGCTTTTGACATGGCTTTTAACCTA
>JAYRNY010001216.1:0-5448 GCA_041911975.1 bacterium
CACACGCAAAAGCACATTCTTTCTGAACTGGCACTTGGCTATGATTGACAATATGTGCGGTGAATTGGTGTGTCTAATTGCCTCTGGTCGCTTCGCGTTTTTCGATTTGCTTCCAAATGCGGTCTATCGTATCTCTGATTTCTGGTTTTGAGCGGGTGCGCATTTCATCCAGGTAGAACTTGCAAGACCTGCCCATGAGCAAAATGTCTTGTTCGGCCATTTTGCGCACAATCGGAATCGCTTGCCTTTACCTTCCTTTGATGAGCAGGCTTACCACCTCCGACTTGCGCTGGGCTAGCATAACCGCTGCCAGATACTGCCACTCCATCCGGTTGCACTACGGTTGTCTCTGCCGGACCAATTTCAAGGGGCTTCTGGGCTTGGGTTAGTACTTGACTATCGAATGGCCGCTTGAGCCAGGCGCTACCGCTCTTGGTCACGTCCGACTGCGCAAGCGCCGCCAGTTGTAGATTGCCGGCGGCAGCCGTCAAGAGACACAGGCGAGCCCCGTTTCTTGAATATAGACCCGGCACAGCAAAACCCCGCTGTGTGGTGAAGGAGCCTTGCAGGCAGTTTTTTCGAATTTGACGATTTTTGTCTTCACCAGGTCTACTGGGAGTATGTCGCTTAGCCTGGTTAAATCATCAGTCGTCCATTTTTCACCGGCAAATCATCCTTTTTGATGAGGGTGCATTCCCGGAAAGATCTATACTAATAGTGCGAGTTGAAATTGAATCGACGAGCAAAGACAAAAGACCTAAACAAAACGACAGCGCCAAGTTCTACTCCTAAGAGTATTGTTTTATGGACGCTGTCGTTTTGCATGCAATGAAATTGTGTGCGCAATTAAATTGTGCGCGCAATCAAATCCGATGCGTTTTCCCGCTCACGCAGATATTGTTCGTGAAAGTATTGTCGTATCCGAGCGTTTGAGTTTTTCCGCCAGTCCGGTAGCCAGATTATTGTAGATTTGCACGCCAATATCGGGGCGCCTGCGCACCAGGGTAGAGAGCACTTCGCGGGAGAGGACGGCCGCTTTCAGTGCGCCTTTGGTAGTGGCTGTAGCCGAGTGGCTGCCGCTGGTCAAAAGCGCTACTTCACCAAGGCACTCTCCAGCCGACACACTGCCAACTTCGCTGTCTGTCCCTTCAATTTTTATGGGCACGTCACCTTCGAGTATTACAAACATTTTGTCGGCGGGATCATTCTGGTGGTAAATTGAAGTCGGGGCGGCAAAAGTTTCAAAGGTGCAAACTCCAGCCAGTCTCTTAACTTGCTCGATATTGAGCCCTTCGAAAAGGGACATGCGTTGGAGTACTTTAATAACGGTAGGCGCCACCTTGTGCGCCTCCAGCGAGCGCAGAACAGTCTCGGCGATCGGGCGGGACTTTTCGCTTAGATGGATCTCCTTCAAGTCCAGCGGAACAAGCAGTCTTATCATCTTCACTTCATCCAGGCGCTCGACTTCACGGAATACTGCAGCCGGTATATATGCGGAGGGGACGAAGTCCAGCTCGAGCAGGGTCCTTTGCATTCTTGGAGAGTAGGCGCTGACATCGACGTCTATGAACTCGACCGTCAATTCTTCGCGACACTTTCTTTCCACTTCGCTCAGCAAGTGGCGAATCACATGATCGTCCAGAGAAATGAGCTCGAATATTTTGGCCGCTTTCGTATCGGAACTCTCACGGGAGTGATGGGGCTGCATTCACGAGAGATGTGTCGGCGAATTTGTAGAGATCGAGTTCGGTTCTCACAGGCGTATAGTGCGATTAAGCAACGACGTAGCGCAATGTAAGAATTGGCGTGTAGATTTAACCTGGACCCGTTTTTCAGCCTACATGATCCGACCAGTCTCCGAGCGGGATACGCAGTTGGGTCACTTCCGTCAGCGGAGATTTTTCAACCGGTTTCCATTCTTTAATTTCGTTGACGCCAAGAAGGTCGATAAACGCGTTTGAGATCCGACACATGTGCAACCGCAGCCGTTCAGTGTCTAAGACGAGGTATCGTCCTGTCATGTCGTTTGAGACGTTGTGATTGACAAGCCGCTTAAGAGCATATGGGGGCACATCCAATTTTTCGCCCATCGTTAGAAATGTCCGGCGAAGATCGTGTAACTTGAAGACGATGCCGCTTTTGGCTCGCACTCTGCGCACGATACCCCTACTTTCGCTGAGATGTTTGTCTCTTAGCCGGCTAGATTGAAAAACCCACTCGGATTGTCTCCTGTATGTATACCGCTTCCTGAGCAGTTCAACCAGAGTGTCACTGAGCGGCAGGCGATGCTCCCGGTCACTCTTCCTTAATTCGCGAGGTACGATCAACATGCGACTCCTCTACTGTGGGCTGAACAAGAGGCAGTGATGACGAATACAAATACTTTGGCAGCAGTACCTGCTGATTTTGTTTTTTTTGCCGGGCGGTGCAGGCCCTCGGGAGCTGCACGGGCTAGGTAGACGCATGGCGTCGCCCGTACAATTTTGTTGTGTAGATACTTTATGAATACGTACCTGCACTCATCTAACAAAGAACTACAGATCTGCTTCGCGCACTTGATTTTTTCTTAGCCCTTTGCGAAGTGGAATCACAACTTTCGGATCGCACGATTTATTTCCATCTAATTGCTTTCCAGTCCAGAGCCGTTTCAGGGTGTTTACTGAAAGCAATCTTTCCAGTGGTTCCGTGCTGTCTAGCTCAGTTAACTGGTCGTCGTAATAGGAGAACCATGGTAGCCCAGCCTTTGTGTATTGTTTTGCGGTCGGCGGTTTCATCGGCGGTGGTGTCAAAGTAACCTGCCGCCACACCTTTGAGTTGACAATGTGCACAAAGCACCGGCTTGAGGCTTCGTCCCAATCTTCCGGATCAAAACGATCGGCATATATTTGCTGAGCAATTTGTCCACCAGGCGCAACGCCCATCTCAAAATCAATTGCCGTAGAACAACTCATCCGGTGCTTCATTCTGTAGTTGTTCTCCGGGCAGTACTTTTCGAAAGCTTCCTTTTTCATTGGATAAACGACGAGCTGCAAACCTCCATGTTCATCGCTTCCAGTTATTTGCTCTTCGGCTGTGTAGCCCTCTCCAAGTGGCATTGCCACGAACTGGCGCACGACACCCTTGCCGACACAAAATCCATCCAACCATGGTTGTCCCGGCGCCATCACGTAGTTCTGTGGATTCTTGCTAAGACCTGCCGAATAGGGCTCTCCGGTAATAGCATCAATTTTGCCGGTCAAAACCCTTATGGCAAATGGATATTGCCCCCTGGACCCGACATAGTTTGGAGAAAAATTCAGCCACATGGCCTCGGACTGATACATCGGCAGCATCACGCCACCGTGTTCCATCCACTTTTCGGGCACGCGCTGTGCAAAATCATCCACGTGCCTGATCGGGAAACGTCCCAACCCAACAGGTAGCGGATATTTGAAGCCATCATCAGGCACGCGCAAAGTCTGCTGAAACGTAATCGTTAATTTCGCGTCTGGGTGCACTTCAGGAAATGAAAAAATCAGTTGATCGCGGTTTAGCTCAATCATTTATACATCCTTACCAATTTCCGTCGCGAACTTCGCGAACAAGTCTGAGAACAGCGTGTTCCGGCATGTCTTGCATCTGCCGGATTAACTCAGCGAACAATTTGGGTCTCTTCCGGATGATTTCTTGCAGCTCTCTGGATACTTTACCCGCAAGAGCCAGCAGCACATCCGGATTTTCGTCCAGCTCTCGAGCCAGAGCGATAATGGTCTCTTCACCGGGCGGTGGTTGTTGACCGCGCTCTATTTTGCTCAAGTAAGAGGGCTCAATGTCGATCGTCTTGGCAAGCCGCCGAATCGAAAACCGGTCTGGGTAGAGAGTTTGCAGCTCTACCCGCCTGTCCCGAATGTAGGTCCCAAACTCGCTCATGCGTGTAGTGTATACTACCCACTACCCAGTGTCAAGAGGGTGCGCCTGGGCGCCTCTTGGCCAATAGTTCTTTCCTTGTCAGCCTTCGGTGCCCCCGCCAGCTGCTAGCATTGTTGTCAGATTCGCGATGACACTGCGACTCCTCTACTGTGGGCTGAACAAGAGGCGGTGATGACGCAGCCGTTCTGGACGAGCGGTTGCTTTCATTGCCTCTGCTGTATAAATACGCAGGCCGGCAACAAAAAGTTCAAAGGGTTCTCGAAATTCTACATAATTCCTACAAACTGGCTACGGTGAAGCGCTGCACTTGAAGCAACCTAGCCATCAGTGCTGACAATCTGATACCAATGAACACTTTATGTAGGTGTACAAACCTTTCTACATGTGGTCGAAAAAGTTGCATGAATCAGAATTGTGAGAGTTCCAACACAATTCTGACTGAGACTAGGACGGAGAAATGAGCTGAGAATCAGGCTGAAAGTTTGACTCGTTCAGTTTTATGCTCTGCTCTTCTCTTTGTTCTGAGTCCATTTATCGCTTGTACCAAAGTCTAGTTACTTCTATGACTTTGCAGATGGGAGTGCGTCTTTGCCCCTTGCTCCTGTCGCTAGTCGAGCAAATTTGACGCAGTTTCATTTGCCTCCGCCAGTTCTTTCCTGTTTGCAAGAACATCTTCCCTCAGTTTGCTGTTGATTATGCTTTCTGGATGCATGACCAGATCGCTCAGAATCGCGTAAATTTTAGGGTCTGATTTCAGAAGTTGATCGCGTGTTTGTTTAAATGAGAAAGCCGCTAATGATTCGGCCCAATAGTGATGATAGCTGTCGTCGTGCATGCCTGGACCGAAACTCAAATTGCCGAGACTGCGCTTTTGAACATCTGAAGTTTCGCCCGAGTTATGCTGTTGTTTCCTTGGGGTGGGGCGTGCCTCGTAAAGAGCACGTACTGTTTCTCTGGTTTCTTCAGACAGACAAAATTCAATCTGAAAACCTAGCCCGAGTACCAGCGACAGGTTGAAGTGTGAATCATATAGATTGGAGTTTGAGTCAGCCCCTGAACTTACTGGACCATGGCGCTCATATGACTGAACCTCTCTTTCAAAACTGGCATGGTCTAGATGTGTGTTGCCGGTTCTTATGGAACATGCAACAGTCGTCCCAGCCGCCAATGTGTCGAAATCAGCGCCGCCTTGCGTTTTATAAACCGTCTTCAGTAGCCCGCTCAGATACCACAACCGCAGACTGTCTGCTACATATTGCCGTTGATTAGCGGACAAGTCCGGGTAGTCCAGGAAGTATTTCGTCAGCAGGGGCTCTATCGGCATCGATTTACCTGAGAGTTAAACGGTTTGGAAGCTTTGGCAATGTTTAGCATAGCTGAAAACACAGGTGGGAACAAATGGCAGACCTGCACAATTCATTTCTTTGATTTAGAAACACCAATTGCAAGTCCAAATTTACTCATTCTTTGATGAAATCTTTGGCTAGTTGCATTGCCTTCGACAAATCATCCATATTGCTTGCTCGAACTTTTAGTTTC
>JAYRNY010001217.1:0-2049 GCA_041911975.1 bacterium
GTCTCTTCGTCCTTTTCCCCCCAGAGAAGAAAGGTCGGGCAGCTAATTTGCGAGGCATCCTGGCTTTGATCTTCGTTGACCGTTTTGACGAGAATGTTCTTCATCGCGCCAGCATTTCTATAATCACGCGATGCATATTTTGGAACGAACCAGGTCTCAAAATACTTGCTGCCAAATGTCGAATCACACCATTTGAGCGTGTTTGAGAGAAGTTTCAAACCTTTGGCGCGATAGAATCGCTTGCCTTTCAATTGCGATCTAAGTCCGCCCGAGTTGATGAGGATGAGCGCATTAACGCGTTTCTTATGCCTGACCGCCATGCGCATGCCGACTCGTCCGCCGAATGAATGCCCAATTATAATGGCGTTTTCCAGTGCGAGTTTTTCAAAAAGCTCATCGATGCAGCGGGCATAATCAACCGTGTCCCAGTCGTCCTTGGGTTTTTCAGTTTTGCCAAAACCGGGAAAATCGACCAGATACACTTGATGGTAGCGCGAGAGCAGATCGCCCAAAATGCGCAGCGATTCAAGGTTTTGTCCCCAGCCGTGCAACATCACGACCGGGCTGCCTTGTTTACCCAGTTTGACGTAATTCACTTCTGTCACTTGACTCGATCCACTTTAATGATTTGCTTGCTTGCCTATTATGGTAACTCCAACGGTCGTACTATCCGTTTAAAAACTAGTAAAATAGCCGCTTTTGGCTGTTCCTCTTCAGGGCTTCCAAACCGCTTTTTCTTCGGCGGTAAAGTGTCCCAGCGTTTTCCACTCAGGATTAAGTCTCACTCCAAATTTGTTCATGACCCTGTCTTGCATCTTATGCAGCAGGCTGGTTACCTGATCGGAGGTTGCTCCACCCAGATTGATAATGAAATTGGCGTGCAGGGCGGAAACCGCGGCCTGTCCTTCTTTCAATTCCTTAGCACCGGATTGATCGAGAAGCATGCCGGCCGCGCGCGTCGGCTCCGGATTCTTGAATGTGCTGCCGGCATTGGGAAAACCGATTGGCTGGGTGCGCAGCCGGTACTCTTCGTTGTGCCTGATGCGTATTTCGATTTCGTCCGGTCTGTCCGTGTTGAGCCGGAGTTTGGCGGACAAAACCGCGTGTTTACCGGGATCCAGGGAGCAACGCCGGTATTGAAAACCAAGCTCGTCCTTTTTCAGCGTCACGACTTTGTTGACCGTGGAGTCGTAGATAGTCACTTCTTCGACAATCTCCGACATCGAGCTGCCGTGCGCGCCTGCGTTCATAATCACGCCGCCGCCTACAGTGCCGGGGATGCCCGCGGCAAATTCCAACCCGCACAGACCCCATTGAGCGGCATGCCTTGCCAGATGCGGCAAGCGTGACCCGGCTCCCGCTTCAATCAAATTGCTTTCCAGTCTTTCAACGCTCGTAATCTGTGTCGTTCTCACAACAGTGCCTGCAAAACCTTTTGTCGACACGAGCAAGTTGGAGCCGCCTCCCAGGACGAACCATTCCTCATTATTTTTGGCCAGCTCGTCGACAATCTCAGCCAGTTCGCTGACTGTCGTAGGTTGAATCAGGCGTTTGGCTTCACCGCCAATCTTGAGGGTGGTAAAGCGAGCAAGCGGTGCGTCGAATTGTTCTTGTTCTATCAATGGCTTTTTTTCAAGCATTTGATGAGCTCGCTGCCGACATCGGTAATATCACCGGCTCCAATAGTCAAAACCAGGTCATTAGGCTGAAGATGACCGGCTATTTTGTCCGGCAGTTCCGCTGTTTTGCCGGAAAGATGTTTCACGTTGGCGTGATTCAACTCACTGACGAAACGCTCGGAGGTGATTCCTTCGATTGCACCGCCGCGGGCCACGTAAATGTCAGTGATCAGCACGAGATCGGCCGCATCAAATGATTTGAGAAACTCTTGCCAGAGGTCGCGCAGGCGCCCGGGCTGGTGAGGCTGGAAGACTGCCACCACTCTGGAATCTCTCATTGTGCCGTTGTTTTGCGCGGCTAAATATTGTCTGGCCGCTTGCAGGGTGGCCACTACTTCGGTTGGGTGGTGAGCGTAATCATCGACCACGA
>JAYRNY010001218.1:0-2095 GCA_041911975.1 bacterium
AAAGACGGGTTTATGCGTGCGGAATCAGCAACGGTGGGTATTTCTCGCAGCTTCTTGCCTGTGCGATCCCGGACAGGCTTGCCGGTATTGGAGTCGTAGCCTCGACCCTGACGCAGCAAGCGGCTAATCATTGTCATTCCAGTCGGCCTATGCCGATCATGTTTTTCCTTGGCACAGGAGATCCGCTCGTAGCCTGGGGTTCAGCGGGCTCAGGCACGACAAGCGGTGAGCTCAGTGAACTTGTAGATATGGTCGGCGCCAGCAAGATAGGCGGCGTGGAAAGCGCTCTGGCACGCTATGGTGGGCTTTTACCGGTGCCGGAAGTCGTGGATTTCTGGACAGCGCACAATCGCTGCCCAACCACCAATCCGTATGTGACTAATTTGCCGGACAAAGACCCGAAAGACGGCACACGTGTAAGGCGCGAAGCTTATGGCTCGTCAGGAAGCGAGGTGGTTATTTACCGTATCGAGGGCGGCGGTCACACATGGCCTGGAGGCTTACCATACTCTTCAACCGGATTTGCAGGAAAGATAAGCCAGGACATCGATGCCTCGGACACTCTCTGGCAGTTTTTCAAAACGCATTCTCGATAAATGTCGGGGAGCCGCATGCGGCTCCTTGAGCACGGCGGCGCATGCGGCTCCCCTACGGATTAAAGCGATAAGCGATGCCTTTGCAAATAAACAAAGGCATCGCCCGCGCGTAAACTCAAATCGTGCTCAGCGATTTGCTGCCGCCTTTAGCTGACGGGACCTTCAGGAGCCGGTGCTCCGTCTGCCGTCGGTCTCATACTTCGGCCGGGTCCACCGTGTCTGAAGTGACGATGACCTCCGAAAGAAGGCGCAAAGCGCAGCTTCTGTCTTTGTTCGGGCGTCAGGGTTTCTGCAAAATCAGCCCTAAAGGCAATCATTGCATTGGCGATGGAAGCTTTCAAATCGTTGATTTTGTTTTGTGTGCTCAAGATCGCTGCACGGTCGATGGACGGCTTGGTGAGCAAATCTTTCAAATCACGCTCGTTTTTCTGCAGTTCGAGCTTTTTTGGCCCCAGAGAGTCCTTGAGCGAATTTTTCATCGCAAAGAGTTTTTCCTTTTGAGCATCGGTGAGGTCGATTCCGCCCTTGAAACCGCGATGATGCCCGCCGCACGAGCCTTTTTCTCCGGGACCACCGGTTTTATCTGCAATATTGGTTTGAGCCACCGATTGTTCTACCGAACCTACTTGAGTGTCTGCAAACGCAGGCGCCAGAAGGGAAAGCGAACCGATGGAAAGAACTACTAGTTTCCTGAAATTCATAATGCAATAACTCCTTAATCGCACTACACGCTCGCCGACTGGAAGAGTCCTTCACCAGAAGGGTTCCCAAACTTCGGCGCAGCCATTTTTTGCTTACAACTGTATAGACGTAAGTTCGCCAAAAAAAGTTCAAAGAAAATCGCCGCCAAAGCAAAGAATTTTGGCAGCGGCATATAAATATGAATTTCAGAGGGTATTTAGTCCGGTTTGATCGCTGTTGACCGATCAAACAACAAGACGGAGCTGACTTTGGCGCCCCGCCTTATTAATGATTTGTGCCGACCTCATGTCAGCAACGACACACTAGCCGTTCGAATCTGACGATCCGCCTCCGCTGGACGAAGCAGCGGCCGCAGCTTCGGCTTTTTTGTCTTTGAGACGCTTCCAGGCCTTCGCCAAACCGATGATTACTAGCGGCATGGCCAGAACACATACCAGAACGAGCGGATCTTGAAATATCTCCATGTTGCTCCTCCACGAGCCAGACTTATTGGTATTGCTACCCCGAACCCTCTATTGACTTCCAATGAGGCATTTGTCTTGGCCTCAGATTTATTCCCGGGTCACCGGTACCAAAACATAGTACCTCAATTTTTTTAACTTCAAAGAATTACTTATCAACACTCACAGAATTCATACAAATGCGTGAATGAGGGAGAGATTTTCCTTTCAACCAGTCACCATTGGCGGTGCACAGTCCGCGTCACTTTAAATCAATCGGGCAGATGCGCGTATTCGACTGACTACAAGGCGATTTTGGACTGGTCAGCTTAGAGCGTCAAATACATTAAACTTTGA
>JAYRNY010001219.1:0-2065 GCA_041911975.1 bacterium
GCATCTCTGGCGATAATCTTCTTGATCACGGGTTGCTCGACTGAGCCGCCCAAAGAAAGCTTCAAAAGCCTGCTCAAGGATGCCGTCGAGGCGCGCACTTCAGGTCATGAGGACCGGGCCGCCAATTGCCTGAAAGAAGCTTTCGACATGCTGCCTGCACAGGGAAATTCCGAGCGCGTTTCGTCAATCAATCAGATTTATCCCGAGACATTGGCTCTGGCTGAAGAGCTCAAGAAGCTGGGGCGATTTTCTCTCAGCAAGACCATGTACGACAAAGCTATCGAAATAGAATCCGAATGCACGATTGAAGGAAAGCAGTCGGCGACCGCCTTGAAGGAAGAAACCGAAAAGGTTGGAGATATGGAACTCTCTCTTTTGAAGCGCGCCGACAAGGCCAAAGAGTTGAGACTTGAGCTCAAACAGTTGAAGCTTACGACAAAAGACCTGGCGAAACAATTCAACGAGGGTGATTACAATATCGTCGCTAGGGACGGCAGAGCCCATCTAGAGGTACTGCGCAAGACAAGAGGTGTTGCCAGCAAAGCATACGCCGATGCTCGTTCGTTGGTGGTCAATTCGCTTATTTTTCAGGACAAGACGGATCAAGCAATAAAACTTTTAGAAGATGATATTCCGGAATTGAGCAATTTCAAAGACGAAGATTTGAAAAGTGCCGATGACGAGGCGGTTGAATGCACGCTCTTCTTGAGCCCGCTTTTAGGACAGATTGCTGATTTGCAATTGTCCGCGGGCCGCTGTGACGAAGCTGAGAAAAATGCCAAACGTTCGCTCGAACTTGCCGAAATTCTTGGCGGAAAAATGGATGCAGATGCGGCCTACAGTCACCTCATCCTTGCCAGCATCGCAAAAATGAAGGGCAAGAACAAAGAAGCACTGGAAATGGCAAGGAGTGCTATGCCGCATCTTTCACAGTCTAAGAACAAAAAAGTAAATTGGCTGCGCGACTTAAACATGATCGCCCAATTGGAGGTGTCACTTGGTCAAGTTGAAGAAGCGAAAAGAGATTTCGAGAAATTGATAAAGGAAGCCAGAGGCAAGCAGCAGCCTGGCATCTCGGAAGTGTCACTGGCGCTGGCTGCTGCTTTCTATCGTGAGCAAGGCGACGATTCCCGCTACACGGAATTAAAGAACGAAGCGATTGACATGGCTGCCCGACCGGCCGAGCCGCCCGTCAATATTGTGCAGACATATGAAACGCTAGGCGATAGTTCGGTTCGCTTTTCGAAATTTACAGAGGCGCTTGGTTTCTATGAAAGCGCCCTCAAGGTCTCACCCCGTTCGCAAAAAGAAAAGCTGGAAAAGAAGATCGCCATGTGCAAGAAAAACAAATCGGTTTCTTCTTAGATCAAATTCTTAGATGAAACTGTTTCGCTTCTTGCTTTCTTTCGCGCTCAGTTTTACCGGTTTCAAGCCAAGCTGAACCAATTGCCGTGCGATAAGATCGAAAAACTTTTGTCTGTCTCCTGCGCGAATAACTGCCAGGTGATGCGCTTCTGCCAGGCAGACCGGATAGCCCATTCCTTTTTTCACTTGCGAGAGAACGGCTTGAAGAGCACTGTCCAAAAGTTCTTTATGCTCCAGCATCCAGCGCGGAAATTCGACGCGGGCGATTTCTTTGCCGACATTCATATAGGAAAAGCAAATTCGATGCTCGGCACCCATCAGTTTTGATACGGAGGCGCCGGACAAAAATGCGGCCGAGCGCTCACCGTACTCCAGATTCTTTTTCATCAACTGGCGATCGCTGAGCGGCCAGATTTGCGAGCAGGGAAAGTCTTCCTCGTTTAGCTGTCCGCAGTGGTCTCGACAATGACTGCTTTCATAAGGACAAATATACATGCGCAGGTCGTTTACGAGATCGGCGCTGCGGCTATTGCTCAGGTATCCGAATAAAGGGATGCCCGCATCGTGAAGGGTCTCCAGCGCGTCGGACATGCGCTTCAAATATGTCTCGATATACCCACCCGGCATTTTCTCGACCGACCAGGGAATGAGGGAGCCATCCAGAAGTGCCACCACTGGCGCTCCACGCAGTACGGACTGA
>JAYRNY010001220.1:0-5462 GCA_041911975.1 bacterium
GGGTTTTCGAAAGCGTATGCAATGACAGGATGGAGAATCGCATACGCCTGCGCGCCGGAGCCGATCTTGAAAATTATGATGAAGCTCCATTCCTACACGATGCTGTGCGCGCCAATCACAGGTCAAATTGCCGCTCTCGAAGCAATCAAGCACGCTGAGAGTGAAGTAGAAGACATGGTCTCGCATTACCGGCAAAGGCGCAGATTGATTGTTGACGGACTCAACAAGATTGGTCTTAAGTGCCATCTGCCGCTCGGCGCTTTCTATGCATTTCCTTCGATTGAATCAACCGGACTCACCGCCGAGCAATTTGCCGAAAGACTTCTCCTCGAAGAACGAGTAGCCGTAGTCCCCGGCACTGCATTCGGTGCAGGAGGCGACGGACACATACGGTGCTCATATGCCACCAGCGTCGACAAACTCGAACTGGCGCTTTCACGCATGGGTTCATTCTTAGCAAAGCTATCTGCCTCGTAAGCGAGGTTTTGCATTCAGCGGATGCGTAGGGGCACATTGCATGCTCCCTCCTGGGAGCGCCAGCGGCTCGCCGGCATTTTTGGTTTGTCGGCGGCTCGCCGACACGCGGGCGGCATGTAAGCCGCCCCTACCAAACCGGCCGACGCATGGCGTCGACCCTACATTACTTCGCTAGAAGTTCTTCTATGTCTTTGCTCATGTCTTTGGGTTCGACCTGAGGCGCATAGCGTTTGAAAACTTTTCCGTCGCGGCTGACCAGGAACTTCGTGAAGTTCCATTTGATATTTTCCGTACCGAGAACTCCGGGCGCAGACGACGTCAAATATTTGTACAGCGGATGCGCGTGGGAACCATTGACGTCGATCTTTTCAAACATCTGAAACTCAACACCATAATTTTTCTGGCAAAATGCTCCTATTTCCGCGGCAGATCCCGGCTCTTGCGCACCAAATTGATTGCAAGGAAAGCCAAGCACTTTCAATCCTTTTGCGGCATAATCTTTGTGCAGTTTTTCAAGCCCTTCATACTGTCCGGTAAATCCGCACTGGCTTGCAGTATTTACTATGAGAAGAACGTTTCCCTTGTACTGCTCCAGGTTGATGTCCTTGCCATCCAACGACTTTGCAGTAAATTCATAAACGTCAGCCGTCATTTCTCCTCCTGAGGACGCTCCTCTCAAAATCACTACCGATCTTGCAACGTCCATAGGATAGTTCATGACGGCAATTTACGACGCAAACCATGCCGTTTAATTAAGCGCTTTCTGCGAGAACGAGCATCCTCAGCTTCATGAAAGCTGATGTGATGCCGTTAAGCCGTAACTTGCCGTGCACCAGTAGGCTCTGGCGTTCCTCGCGGGGCGACCATAGTCGCCGCTTCCGAAGAAAAGTCGAGTTCAAGCACCGGTAAAACGTCAGTGCCGCCGGTCAACGCAGAGTACTTTGAAGCCGACTCGGGCAGGAAACTAAGATCATCATTTGTTCTGCCAAGATTTGAGAAGTACAGGTCATGAAGCTTGAAGCCGTCGGATAAGTTGCCTGCTGCCAGCTCAGGATTGATACTCAGCTCGGGCACACCGGCAGTAATACCGGCTCGCTTTGCAATATCAGCGCGGATGGCAGCATCAGTATCGACTGCTGCCGCCTTTTCCTTCGATGTCCCCGCCTCTGCGTTAACTCTCTCAAACAGCGAACTGTGTTCTTCCGCCTCTTCGCCAGGCTCTTCTAGCGCGTGTTCCTGACCGGAAACGGGAATAGCAAACTCTTGCAGCCTTGAATAAAGGGGGCTTGGACTGGCAGTCATCTGGGGTGGTCTCTACACACAAACTAGTAACGTGCCAGCCGAAGCTTGCCACGATTGCACACAGATTAAAGGGGCTATGTATAGGAAGATGGGTGAGTCGAGGCAGAAAACCTCACCAAATACGATAGATCGCCAAAGTGACGGCAACGTGACCCTATACTCGCTGCCCCTTCACATAGAGGCAGCATAAAATTAGAAGCGCTCCGTTTCTTGGCAGACTGAACGGGTCGTTCGAAACACCCTAAGCCTTTTGAGTAGTCGGCGACAGAACTTGCGTTACCAACTCCTGCGCTTCCGATTGAATCTGCCTCAGGTGTTCTTCACTCTTGAAGCTTTCCGCGTAAATCTTATATACGTCTTCCGTTCCCGACGGTCTTGCTGCAAACCAGCCGTTTTCCGTGGTCACTTTCAGTCCGCCGATAGCCTCATTGTTGCCCGGCGCAGCAGTGAATTTGCCGACGATTTTCTCTCCGGCGAATTCTTGGGCTTTCACATCATCAGGCGAAAGTTTCTTCAATTTCGCTTTTTGATCCGGGGTTGCCGGAGCGTCAATTCTCGCGTACGATGGATTGCCGAATTCTTCGGTCAACGCTTCGTAGTGCTTGCCTGGATCTTTGCCGGTCACGGCAGTGATTTCTGCGGCGAGCAGGGCAAGAATAATGCCATCCTTATCGGTTGTCCAAACGCTGCCGTCCATTCGCAAGAAGCATGCTCCTGCGCTTTCCTCACCACCAAAACCGAATGAGCCGTCGATCAATCCATCGACAAACCACTTGAATCCGACAGGCACTTCCACAAGCTTTCTGCCCAAACGTTGCGCAATTCGATCGATCAGGCTAGTGCTTACAACCGTCTTTCCGATTGCCGCGTCTTTGCGCCACTCTTTGCGGTTTTGGAATAGATAATCGATGGCAACCGAGAGGAAGTGATTAGGATTCATCAAGCCATTCGGCGTCACGATGCCATGGCGATCGTGATCGGTGTCATTGGCAAAAGCAATGTCATACTTCTTGCTGTGCTGGATAAGACCTGCCATCGCATATGGTGACGAGCAGTCCATGCGAATCTTGCCGTCCCAATCGACACTCATGAATGAGAATGTCGGATCTACCACATGATTCACAACTTCAATCGGGAGCTTATGAGTTTCGATCAGTTTTTCCCAGTAATGAACGCCCGCACCACCGAGCGGATCGACACCAGCTTTGATGCCGGATTTCTGGATAGATTTGAGATCGACGACGGACGAAAGTTCGCGGACATACAAATCGGTGTAGTCGAATTTGTGAGTGGTGGCAGCATTCATCGCCTGACGGAAACCGACTCTTTTCACCCCGGCGAGATCTTTGGAAAGAAACTCATTGGCTTTCTTCTCGATCCAACCGGTCACATTAGTATCTGCCGGTCCGCCATTGGGCGGGTTGTATTTGAAGCCGCCGTCTTGCGGCGGATTGTGCGACGGCGTAACAACTATCCCATCGGCGAGACCGGTCTTGCGGCCCTTATTGTAGGCAAGAATTGCCAGCGAAATAGCAGGAGTCGGAGTGTAGCTCAGCTCGCTGTCAATCATCACGTTGACTTCGTTGGCTGCGAGCACCTCCATGGCGCTGGCAAAAGCCGGCTCGGAAAGGGCGTGTGTATCGATACCCAGGTAGAGCGGGCCGGTAATCCCCTGCTCTTTGCGGTAAAGGCAAATTGCCTGCGTGATTGCGAGAATATGCTCCTCATTAAATGCTCGATTGAACGCCGAGCCGCGGTGTCCGGATGTGCCGAAAGCCACCTTCTCCGTTGCCACGTTAACGTCCGGCTTCTCACTATAGTAGGTCGTGATCAGGCGGGGCACATTGACGAGCATCTCGCGTGGAGCTGGCTTTCCAGCTAAAGGGCTGAGCATGGGATATCTCCTGAATACTGGCAAATAATATAGAAAGTCAGCTGCATATCATAGCTAGACTTCTTAAAGACATCTACTTATCAAGAGACATTAAAAAGCACCCGGACGAGCCAGGCGGTTTCTCCAGCCCGAAAGGCCCATGAAACTGAACAAAATCGGTGTTCTCACTGCACTCAAGTAACCAATAGGATACTTAAAAGTCGCACCGGCACAGCGCCTGGTCTGTCATAATGCATGTCTGCGCGCGGCAAAAAACCACTGTAAATGCACCGACCGCGCCAGCTGCCATTGGGGTGAGAACGATGTTGACTGCAACTCTGGAACACGCATTTCCCAAGCTGACCGATGAAGAATTGCGGCTGCTTGAGCCGATGGCGGTTTGCGCACACCTCGAAGACGGCGAATTTGCTTTCAAAGCCGGTCAACCTGACGCCGAAGACCTTTTCGTCGTAAAGACAGGCGCCATTGAAATTCAAAATCCTGCCGACAACAATCGCGTCGTGGTGGTTCATGAAGTCGGCGGCTTCTCCGGCGACATCGACATCATCATTAGACGTCCGCCGATAGTTCACGGTGTTGCTCGCGGCAAGACGCATGTCCTGCGTGTCCCTCAAGCCCGCTTAAAAGAAGTGATGATAAAAATTCCGCGCTTGTCCGACAAATTGCTTGTCGCATTTCAGATGCGCCGCGAATTGCTTTCAAAAGAAGGCAAGATAGGTTTCGCCGTCATCGGCTGCGGACTGTGCAGTGATACCACTTTGCTGCGTGAGTTCATGCACAAGAATTTTGTCCCATTTACCTGGTACGACAAGGACACCGAAATCGGCAAAGCGGCAATTGCAAAACACGGCGAATTTCCCATAGTTGTAAAACCGGACGGTGAGACTCTGGTTCGCCCCGACTTGCAAGACCTCGCATATGAATGTGGACTCTGGCATGAATGTCCGAGTCAAAGTGTAGATCTGGCTATCATCGGTGCCGGACCGGCCGGGCTTGCTGCCGCTGTTTATGCCGCATCTGAAGGTTTAAACACGCTGGTCCTGGACAAACTTGGACCAGGCGGTCAAGCCGGCGGATCATCGAAGATTGAAAACTTCATAGGCTTTCCATCCGGTTTGTCCGGTGCCGAACTGGCAATGCGCGGTGTTTTGCAAATGGTCAAATTCGGCGCACAATTGATTGCACCAACTGAAGTGAAGAAATTCAAGGCAGGCAAAAATCCGAAAGATCCACACGTATTGACACTTGATTGTGGTGCTGAAATTAGCGCAAAAACAGTGCTCATCGCTACCGGCGTCGCTTGGAGAAAGCTGGACGCCATCAATGCACAAGCTTATGAGCGCGCCGGTGTTTACTACGCCTGCACCAACGTCGAAGTGATGCTGCATGACACACAAGACGTAGCAGTCGTGGGCAGTGGCAATTCAGCCGGGCAAGCGGCCATGTATCTGGCGGAGTGCTGCCCATCACGAACCGTGCACGTACTCTGTCGAGGAAAGTTCGGACCGAGTATGTCAGAGTATCTCTGCCAGAGAATTCAATCAACGAAAAACATCAAGGTCCACGAAAACACCAGAATCTCGCGCGTCAATGGTGGCAACTATTTGATCGACAATGTCGATCTGGTTGACGAAAAAGGCAAAGAGTCAAAACTAGATGTAAAAGCCGTGTTTGTTTTCATCGGTGCAGAACCAGGTGCGACATGGCTGCCAAAATCAGTTCAGCGCGACGACAAAGGTTTCATTCTTACAGGAACCGACGTTGCCCAATCCGGAAAATGGCCGTTGAA
>JAYRNY010001221.1:0-2394 GCA_041911975.1 bacterium
AAAGAGTTTTGTGCAAGTCAAAGCCAACAAAGAAGTGAAGGTAGACGAGGAAGATATCTCCGACGACTTCGGTCCAGGCGCAGTGGTTAACTTCATTGAAAAACCGCAAAAGGTGACGGAAGACGACAATCGATGGATTGAGCCCATGAGGCGCATGTCCGCAATCTTCAAGAATTATCCTGAAATTACAAGCTCGTATGTTTCCGTCGACGAAGACGTGACCACGAGATACGTCACGACAAGCGAAGGTACGAAGGTTGAGCAACAGCAAAAGTTGTCACGGCTACTCACCGGAGCCGGTGCGATCTGTCCTGACGGGATGCAGGTAAATCTCTACGATACGGCCGAAGCCTTCGACTCTAAGGATCTTCCTTCGGAAGAAGAATTCAGCAAGCGCATCAAGAAGTTGGCTGAAGCAGTTGTAGCATTGCGCAATTCTCGTGCCGGAGAGCCTTATGTGGGTCCGGCGATTCTCATGCCTAAAGCAGCCGGAGTGTTTTTCCATGAGGTCCTCGGACACCGAGTTGAAGGGCATAGGCAAAAGGATGAGGAGGAAGGTCGCACTTTCACCAAGAAAGTCGGCGCCAAAATCATGCCCGAGTTCATAAGCGTGATTGACGATCCAACCATGAACAGGTTGGGTGACATGCCGCTCATCGGAAACTATCGCTACGACGATGAAGGCATGCCAGCCGAGAAAGTTCAAATCGTCGACAAGGGAGTGTTACGTCATTTCTTGATGGGTCGTTCGCCAATCGCATCGTTTAAAAACTCGAACGGTCATTGCCGTTGCCAGCCAGGAAGTAGTCCAGTGGCGCGTCAGGGCAATCTCATTGTTGAGTCGAGCGAGAAGGTGACCGAGGAAAAACTCAGAGAAATGCTGATAGCGGAGACGAAGCGTCAGGGAAAACAATATGGGCTGATGTTCGATGAAATTGCCGGTGGATTCACAATTACTCAAGCATTTATGCCGCAGTCATTTTCGCTGTTGCCGCTGCAGGTAAAACGCATCTGGGTCGACGGCAGGCCGGATGAATTGTTGCGCGGCGTCAATTTGGTAGGAACTCCATTGGCATCGCTTGAAACAATCATGTCCGCCAGCGACAAGGTCGGTACATTCAACGGTGTTTGCGGTGCAGAGTCCGGTTGGGTCCCCGTATCGGCAAGCGCGCCAAGCCTTCTTGTCAGAACAATCGAGGTGGCGCGCGAAGAGAAGTCACAGGATAAGCCGCCCGTTTTGCCACCGCCAGAACTTAAAGCAAAGAGTAATTGAGGCGTTTATGAAAGGCAAAAAAAACGTTTCAAACAAAAAGAAATTGCTTTGCCTGCTGGCAGCGGCCAATCTTCTTTTGGCGACACCGGCTCTGGCACAGATGGCTGAAGGTCCGCAGTGGACAAAGAATGATGACAGCGAAATTTTCAAAGCTTTTGATGACGAGCTAAAGCGTGCTGTAGGTAAGCTGAAACTCGGCGAGCACCCCGCTCCATATTTTGTTTCTGTTTTCGGAAGCGACCAGAAGTTCATAACTGTGTACGGAGCTTTTGGCGCGCTAGACAGGATCAACGACGGCAGAGGACGCAACCTGGACGTCGAGGTACGCGTCGGCGACTACAAATTCGACAACACCGGCGCCGGAAATTCCTTCTTCTACAACCCATATTCCTCATATTCGAGTGACACCGGATTGCCATTAGAAGATGATTATGACTCAATCAGACGTTCGCTCTGGCTTCTGTGCGACGGGCGGTACAAACGAGCAATAGAAGATCTGGAAAAGAAAAAAGCAGTTCTGCATCAGAAAAAAATAGACAATCTTCCCGATAGTTTCAGCAAAGCTGAAAAGGTCGTTTCAATAATGCCGCTCAGCACGCAGCCTATAGACGTTAAGAAGTGGTCGGATACTGTGCGCCGTGTCTCCAAAGAGTTTCGCTCCAATCCAGGCGTAGTCGACTGCCGAGTAGTGTATGAAAATCTGGATTATAAGCGCTGGTATCAAAACAGCGAAGGGTCAAAAAATCGCGAGCAAGAGTTTGCCTCCATGCTAAGCATGTCCGCAACTGCCCAAGCATCTGATGGTATGTTCGTCTCCGACTTCGCTCATTATTCGGTGAGGAAAGACAAAGACTTGCCCAGCGAGGAAGAGTTGCTTGCAAAGGCGCGGAGTCTTTCGCAGTGCGCTGTAAGACTTGCCCAGGCACCGCTCATCGAGGATTATAGCGGACCGATTCTTTTCGAGAAACAAGCAGCTGCGGAATTCTTCTGCCAGACTGTGGTACCTCAATTGGTGGCGCCGACTGAAAGTTCTTTCGAGAAGCGTAATAAGCGAGCTGAGGCGGACCTGCTGGGCAAGAGAATTCTTCCGAAGTTCATAAACATCTCGGACGATCCGCTGG
>JAYRNY010001222.1:0-4059 GCA_041911975.1 bacterium
AGCCACAGCTCTCAAATTGTCGGATGTCCTTATGAATAAGAACTTCAAAAAAGGCAAAGGCGACGCCTTCAAAGACATCGACGACCGTCAAATCATGAGCTGGCCAGACATCAGCAACTGACTCCACCCCAATAAAGGTCTGGAAGTTAAAGCGATATCGCTTTAACTTCCAGACCCCTGACATAAGCTTTAGAAATTTGCAGATGTCAGTAAGTAATTTATTTGAACTTTTTTCCCTCTCGAATCGTATTTAAGAAAAAGAGCATGAGGGATTGTGCCATGCCGTTCAATTTAGTAGGACAGGAAAACCTTCACAAGGCCAAGCAACTTTTAGTAGAGTTCGATCTCATTCACATCGATGAGAGAATCTGCCAGGCGATTAGTCTGCAATGGTGTGTAAAGCTTGGATTTATCGCTTGCACTCACTGCAACCATCACCATGTCGTAACAGGCGAATTGCAGAGAATGTATTTGTGCGACGAATGTAGAAAAGAAATCTGGGTAACAGCGGGAACATTTTTCGATCATGTCCGAAGGTTTCGCCCGTACCTGGCTACGATCTATCTGTATGAACATGGAGTTGTACTGAGCGGCTCAGACTTGTCTAAGGTGCTCGGAGCATCCCAGAGCACAGTCGACAAAATCACTAAGAAACTTGCCATTCTAATCGCTGAATCAATGCTGTGCAGCAAGATTGAGGTCTCATCTGCTCGGCTATCTACGCTGGTTTCACGGCGAAGCACCGAAACACCTGCCAGACAGGCACCTATTGCCGAAGAAGTGGAATTGCAAAAGCGTCTCGCCTTGAACAAGCCAAATCTCGCAAAACAGGAATTCAAAGGACCATCCATGTCCAATGCAGAGTCCACCATCCTGGACCTACTTTCAGAAGAGCCGCAAACCTTTCAGTCTTTAATCGAATTATCAAAACTGACTTGCGCCGAGCTGTCTGCGTCAGTAACTCTTCTGGAGTTGCGGGGTTTGGCGAAGGGCTTACCTGGCGACAGGTTCATCAAAACGGACGAACCGCTTCAAACTGTGCAAGAAGAAATCAACACAACAAAGACAGGCATAAAGTATAGGAAGATTGCGGAGAAATTCATTCAATTTGTAAGAGAGCGTTTTCAGGGAGTGAGTCGAAAGTACCTACAACTCTACGCCGCCATCTTCCATGTGTACGAGGATAGAAAACGCTGGGGGTCCGAATCCATTCTTCGATTGTGCGCGCGTTCCCGTCATGTCAGTTACTATGAAATTAAGAGCTTCGTTACCCCAGCAATGGTGAAGTTTGTCCAGTGCAAGTCCGCATCGTAAGCCCAAATCGAGACATGTCAGCGCGTCAGCTGCAATGCATTTCGGCTTAAATCAACTGATATTTTGAAGAGATTTTCGGCCATCGTCAGATGATCGTAGTTGTAGTTTTGAGTAAACTGTCTCGTTTCGTCCAGTCCATCAACGGCTTGGGCAATAGCATGACGCATCATATGCACTGCCGGTTCAAGCGACGATGGAGCTCTCTCCGAGGCATAGGCTTCAGCGGCTTTTCTTAATGCACTTTCCAAGCTGTCGAGATAACCGTCAAACTGCGCCACCAGCTCATCATCAAAAACATCTTCAGAAAGTTTCTTCAACTCATGCTTGTATTTTCCGAGCACCTTCACCATCGTTGAACGAGCCGGGTGAAATATGCGCTTCAGAAATCTTTCGCGCGACTCGACAGTGTCGTTTGCGTCAAGCTTGACTTTGGGATTTCTTCTTTGCTCGTTCACACCAATTATTGCGTCATATTCCGCGCGTTTGCGCCTGTCTTTCAGTGTTTCGTAAGCTTCATTCAAGCGCGTCATATGGTGCGTAGCTTCATGGCGCTTGCCTTGATTTTGGTAATCGACATCGGGGTGACTACTCTTTACCAGGGCACGATAAGCTTCCTTGATCTCCTTTTGGGAGACATTGGACGCCACACCCAACAACTGATAATGAGTCTGCTTCTCTTTAGGCATCTTCTCTATATACGGCTTTCCTTCCCCAACTGGCGCCAGCGCATTACAGAACAATTATGCCCTAAATGTTTTAGACCATTATCAAAGGTCCAAAATCAGCAACCTGAAACTATCTTTGGCACTATAATTTCTCACTATGCTTTGCCCATTTTGTAACGCAAAAGACAGCCGTGTGCTGGAATCTCGCGTAGCTGGAGAGAATTCAGTCCGCCGACGCCGCCAATGTGAAAGCTGCAATCGTCGCTTTACGACCTACGAGCGCGTTGAAGCAATGCAACTGCTTGTGATAAAGCGTTCAGGAAGTCGCGAGCCGTATACACGAGAGAAGCTGAGAGCAGGTGTTTCCAGGGCTTGCTCCAAGACCATGGTCACGGCCGAGCAGATAGACGATTTAGTGGATTCGGTGGAGAACGAACTGGCAGCCGATGGAAAAAGAGAAGTAACGGCGACGAATCTCGGGGAGATTGCCCTGGCAAAGCTTCGCAATCTCGACCAGGTCGCCTATGTTCGCTTCGCCTCGGTATATCGGCAGTTCCGCTCGATCGAAGATTTCGTGGCCGAGCTGCACGCCCTGACCGGGCAGAGCGATTCCAGTGCTTCCAGTAGAGAATCGGGGCGCGTTTCTGCCACCATATCCAGTACCACAGAAAGCAAATCATAACGCCTTAGCTGAGAAACAGCTTAATAAACTGGGTCTCATAGATCATGTCAATTGCTCAACAAACATGAACATCCGGTATTCTCCGGGGGTTCAACTGGTAATATTTCCTATCTACACGTAGAATAATGTGTTTCGTAATCCCTCTGCCGTGTCGTCTGCAGGGCAAGAAAAGAGTCTTTTTGTCATGAACCAAATTATCCAAGAAATTGAAGCGCCTCTCATCAAAGGCAACGTCCCGCAGATGAATATTGGCGACACAGTCAAAGTCTTCGTCAAAATCGTCGAAGGCAACAAAGAGCGTATCCAGGGCTATGAAGGCGTTATCATCAAACGCCGCGGTTCCGGCGTCGGCGAAACGATAACCGTCCGTCGTGTGTTCCAAGGCATCGGCATCGAGCGCGTCTTCCTCATCCACTCACCTCGCGTGGACAAGATCACCGTACAGCGCCGCGGTCACGTCAGACGCGCCAAGTTGTACTACTTGAGAAAACGCACTGGTAAAGCCACCAGAATCAAAGAAAAATCATCCGGAAAGAAGGAGCTTGCAGCTGTAGCAGCCGCCGCTCAAACTGAAAAGCCAGCCCCGGCTAAGGCGGAGAAAGCCGCCCCGGCTGCAGCCGACAGCGCTTCTGAATCCGGTTCTGAAAGCTAAGGACAGCCAGAAAGGCAATGCCGAAAGGCACTAACTCCAATAAAGGCGATTCGAAGAGGCAGTCTAAAGACGCATCCCGCGGACAGTCTAAAGGGCAGGCAAAGCCCGGCGTGCAATCCAAAGGACAGCCGAGGACTGCCTTTCAGCTGCTTCAACAACAATTGAAGTGGGTCGACCTCATCTTCGAGGTGCTTGATGCCAGAGCGCCTGCCTCCAGCCGGCATCCACGTCACAGCGAAATTTTCGGAAATAAGCCCAGGCTAATCTTTCTCACCAAAGACGACCTTGCAGATCCAAAACTTAGCCGGGAATGGGCAAAACGCCTGTCCAGTCAGAATGAAAAAACAATTGTCCTGTGCCTGAAAGACCGCCGGCGTCAGCCCGAGGTTGTAAACATGGCGCTTGAGCTTAGCGAGGAAAAACTCAAGCAAATCGAAGCCAAAGGACTTTTGCCCCGACCTGTACGCATATGCGTGGTCGGCATGCCGAATACTGGCAAGTCCAGCTTAATTAATTGGCTGATTGGCAAGAAGCAAGTCAAGGTAGCCGACCGCCCAGGTGTCACCCGAGGTCCTCAATGGATCAGGGTTCACCCAAAGCTTGAGCTCCTGGATACTCCCGGAATTCTGCCCCCGACCATATCATCGTCCAATACCGGCAAAAAACTGGGCATTCTAAATCTCGCACCGGCTGGAGCATACGCCCCTGAAGAGCTGGCAGAAAGAGCGATTCTCGAGCTTCAGACT
>JAYRNY010001223.1:0-4702 GCA_041911975.1 bacterium
GCAACTCAATAATAACTGAGAAAGACGGCAAAATGTGATTCGACCTCCACAGAAACAGGTTCTGCAGACATCGAAGAAAGGAGGACGCAAAATCTATCGAACTGATTTACGGGCGTTCCGGCAATCCCATTAATGATGCACTGCCGGCGGTGCAGGAAAATCCTTGCTCATCGACAACAACATCAGCGCAGTCTGAAGGGGGAACGTGCCAGGCGTCGAAGTAATTTCGCACCAGCCAGCCCTGCCCGTCATCCATCTTCGTCCATGTCCAGCCGCTCGAGCTGCTGACAGAGATGACATTGTTATCGTCATCGTATGTCATCGAGAAAGTAGTGTCGCAGTGGCGATATCTGAAGGTGGCGACTCGCCCGTCCGAATCACGAGTGAATCGGTCGCCTTGTTGATTGACATAGGTCACATTGGATGGAGCAAGTTTGTTGCGCCGGTCCCTGGCTTTTTTCCACTCGGGATAATTCTCATGAACTGCGGAATTCATGCGTTCATCAACCATTGACCAGGCTTCTTTATAGTCTCCGTACATCTTTCTGTCCTCGTTTCATATAGGGTTAAACTCTCTCGCTATCATCGGTCCGCACCATCTGGTGCCGCCGTTTTACGCCCTCAACCGCAGCAGGCGGCTGAAGGCACCGTAATAGCCAGGAGATGTTCCAGTATTCTTTCGGTCATGCCTCTAGTATCGACGACCTTTTGATCGGGATCGCCGGAGCGAACTATGTCGCGTGTTCTATATCCTTCTTTGAGTGTTGTCTCAACGGCAGCTTCGATTGCATGCGCTTCCTCTTCCAATTGGAAAGAGTGGCGCAACATCAGCGCAACCGACAGGATTTGCGCGATAGGATTTGCAATTCCCGTGCCGGCAATATCCTGCGCAGAACCACCCGGCGGTTCGTAAAGACCAAATCCATCCTTATTCATGCTCGCTGAAGCAAGCAATCCAAGCGAACCGGGAAGAACAGCAGCTGCGTCGGTGAGGATGTCGCCGAACATATTGCCGGTGACGACGACGTCGAATTGCGATGGGTCACGCACTATCTGCATGGCGCAATTATCGACAAGCATATCTTCCAGGACGATGTCCGGATAGCCGAGAGAAACCTCTTTGACGACAGCACGCCATAGTTTCGACGCATCAAGAACGTTCGCTTTGTCCACTGAAGTCACTTTCTTGCGGCGTGTCTGAGCAGCCTTGAAGGCGGCTTCTGCAATCGATGCAATCTGTTCTTCATCGTAGGTGATTAAGTCGGTGGCAGTTCTCACACCATTTTCCGCGTTGAACGTTTTGTGCTCGCCAAAATAGCAGTCACCTAAAAGTTCGCGCAAGAAAAGAATATCCACACCTCTGTCGATTACCTCTTTCTTGAGCGGGCAGAGATACTCGAGTTCCGGAATAACTCTTACAGGTCTGTAATTGACATTGAACTGAAACGTTTTGCGCAACGAAAGAATCGAATTGGCCTCGCAGTTTTTCCACTTGGGCAAATTCATTTCGCTGACCGGTCCGCCAACGGAGCCGAACAAAATCGCATCAGAAGAGCGGCATACAGACTTCGTCTCTTCCGGCAAGTGCGTTTCATACTTGTCGTATGCCGCGCCTCCAGCCAGTGCATGGGTAGTGGAAAAGCGGTGTCCGAACTTTTCGGCAATGGTAGTGAGCACGCGCAGCGCTTGCTCCATTACCTCTGGACCGATTCCGTCTCCGGCTAATACCGCTATGTGCTTGTCCATTTTACGCTTGCTCCGTTTGCTTCGTTTTATTCCTTGTCGATGACTGGTCTCTTTGGCTCGGGCGGCATGTAAGCCGCTCCTACAACCGACTCTGGGAGCGCCGGCGGCTCGCCGGCACAGGGCGGCATGTAAGCCGCCCCTACAGCTTAGAATCAGCCTCCGCATGTCGACATATATCGCTTATCCTCTTGGCGCTTGCGGAATGCGTCAATATCTGCCGTATGCGAGCGGATGTATTCGATGTCGTCCAGTCCATTGAGCATGCAATGCTTGCGAAACTGATCGTATTCGAACATATGGCTGGAACCGTCGGGCAATGTGACAGTTTGCGCTGCGAGATCGACCGTCACTTCGTAGTCGGCGTTTTTTGCGGACTGTAAGATGAGATCGACCACATCGGCAGGCAGTACAACCAGCAAAAGCGCGTTCTTGGCGCTGTTGTTGTAAAAGATATCGGAGAACGACTTGGCGATAACCACCTTGAAGCCTGCGCCTGTCAACGCCCATACGGCATGCTCGCGAGACGAGCCGCAGCCGAAATTGCTGTCGGCGACAAGCACTGATGCACCGTCAAACTCTTTGCGATTCATAGGGAAATTGGCATCATTGTCGCGCAGACGGCGGAAGAGGTTGGCACCATAGCCATCTCTGCTAATGCTGGTGAGGAATTGAGCAGGGATGATCAAGTCGGTATCCACATCCTTCATAGGAAGCGGCATTGCCTTTGACTTTACTGTTGTGACCTTTTCCATGTCTTGTTCCTTTTCTATCTACTGGTTTCTCTTTTTGTCTCGGGCAGCATGTAAGCCGCCCCTACAGTTAAATTGGATTACCGCCCCTTCAGTTTTGATTGCTGCCCTTACGTTCGACGCCCTTGGAGCGCGGGGGGCTCGCCGGCAGGGTCGCCGCTTGGCGTCGACCCTACACTAAAGATACTCGGCAGGGGATGTGATGCATCCCGCAATCGCGCTGGCCGCCACCGTGGCTGGTGAAGCCAGGTGAGTGATGCTGTCCGGGCCCTGCCGTCCAACGAAATTTCTGTTCGAGGAGCTGATGCAACGTTTGCCGGGCGGGACCTGGTCGTCGTTCATAGCCAGGCACATAGAACAGCCGGGCATGCGGAAGTCGGCACCGGCGGCGCGGAAGATCTCATCGAGTCCTTCTTCCTGACAGCGCTTCATTACGGCTTCCGAACCTGGCACGACGTACATGGTCACGTTCGAACTGACCTTTCGACCTTTGAGAATATCGGCAACGATTCGCAAATCTTCGATGCGTCCGTTTGTGCACGAACCTACGAATGCCCACTCCACGGGCGTGCCTTCAAGAACCTGCTGTTCTTTGAGCTTCGTGTATTCGAGAGCGCGAACGGCTACGGCGCGCTCGTTGTCCGCAAGCGTTTCCAATTTGGGAATGCGCTCTCCGAGGGAAACGCTCTGCGCGGGGTTGGTGCCCCAGGTGACGATGGGCTCCAGCTTGTCGAGGTCGATGGTGACGCTCTTGTCAAATTGGGCGTTTTCGTCGCTGGCAAAACTCTTCCAATAGGCAACCGCTTCATCCCACTGATCGCCGCTCGGTGCATGAGCACGACCTTTGAGATAGTTGAACGTAGTTTCGTCCGGAGCGATCAAACCTGCGCGCGCGCCGCATTCGATGCTCATATTGCAAACGGTCATCCGCTCTTCCATGGACATGGCGCGCACTGCTTCGCCGACGTATTCGATAACGTGCCCGTTTGCGCCACCGACGCCGATCTCACCGATTAGCTTGAGAATGGCATCTTTGGCATAAACGCCTTTGCGGAAACGTCCCTTGAATTCGACCTTCATCGATTGAGGTTGTTTCTGCAATAGGCAACCGGTCGCCATAACGTGCGCGACCTCGGAAGTGCCGACACCGAACGCGAGAGCGCCGAATGCACCGTGCGTCGAGGTATGCGAATCGCCACAGACGATGGTCATCCCGGGCTGCGTGACGCCGAGTTCAGGGCCGACCACATGCACGATGCCTTGCTTTCCCGAATCGAAATCGAGGAATGGAATGTTGTGCTTTTTGCAGTTGTTTCTCAATGTCTCGACTTGCCTTCTTGCCGCTTCGTCATAGATTTCCCAGCGGTTCTGACGCGTAGGAGTGCTGTGGTCGATTGTGGCGAGCAAACGGCTCGGGTCGAAAACCTGTATGTTGCGCGACTCGATTAGTTGAAACGCCTGGGCTGAAGTGACTTCATGCAAGAGCATCAAGTCGATGGCGAAAACATTCGGGTGCCCATCGATTTTCGTGACGACATGGGCGTCCCAGATTTTTTGAACGATATTGCGCGCGTTTTTCGAGGACGTCGGCGAACCGCCGGCACTCCCAGTTTTCCTCTTCGTAGCTATAGCGGACACTTACGCCACCTCCTCTTTCACAGCCGGGCACGTGTTTTCGCCCCCGAGGGTTTCCGCAGAATTGCTCGCCATGCGAGCGAGATAAAGTTCCAAACTGTCGGCCAGTGCCTGGCAGCTTGCATCGATGATGTTTTGAGAGCAGCCGACTGTCCACCATCTGTCGTCGCCGCTTGTGGCTTCGATGATGACGCGGGTCATGGCATCGGTGGCTTGATCAGGATCGAGAATACGCACTTTGTAGTCCGCGAGGCGAACATCTTCAATTTGCCGGTAGCGGGGAGCAAGCGCTTTTCTCAAGGCGAGGTCGAGTGCGTGCACCGGACCACGTCCTTCCGAAGCTGTGTGGAATTTCTCGTCGCCGACTTTGACCTTGACCATTGCTTCTGCGCTGGTACCGGCGCGATTGCGATCAGAAACAACTACCATCATGTCGACGATTTCAAAAGGCGCCACGTATCCGGGAGCGGCTCTGCGCATGAGCAGTTCCACTGTACCCTCGGCGTTTTCGAACTGGTAGCCGCTGCCTTCCATTTCTTTGACTTTGGCAAGCACGTTGGCTTCCGTTCCCA
>JAYRNY010001224.1:0-2891 GCA_041911975.1 bacterium
ACTGAGGATGGCAGAAAACCTGACCTGACCGCAAGAATGTTCGGAGCCGTGCTTTCTGTGCCGTTTGGAGTCGCAACAGGCATGGTTACGGGCGTAGTGAAAGGTTCAGAACGCGCCGTTCAGACAGGCGGACGCAAACCCTTGAGTAAAGAGTCGATGAGCATCACCGATCCCGAGTACAAGTAGTTACTCTTTCGGTTTTTGATACGGCAAGGCGACGCGATACAACGTGCCTTTGTGTTTCTCGTATTTCGAAATAATTTTCTCGACCGCACCACTGTTGATCAGTTGCGCCAGAGCAGTATCGAGCATATTTTTGAACTCCATCTCACCGCGCTTGAACATCCAGCAGTTTGGAAAAACGCGTATCGGGCGCGCCATCTTCACTTGCTCGATAGCACCCTTATTGTGATCGAGAAACGCTTTGGCGACGGCAGGTTCTTCAAAGGAAGCATCCGCTTTGCCCGAGGAAACGTTCAACAGAACTTGCTCCACGCCGGATAACTGAGTGAGCGACAGTTTCTTCGCCAGCGGGAAATCTTCGTTTGCTATCACTTCTGCAGTCTCACCATCCACAGTGGCGATGGTGTATTTCGGTGAGTTTAGTGAACTCAGGGTCACCTCGGTAAATCGCTTGTCACCCGCTTTAACCCAAACGTTGATCGGACTGTAGTAGAGAGGTTCACTGAAGTCTACGAGCCTTGCCCGGTTCGAATTGGTCCAGATAGGCGTAGCGATCATGTCATATCGATTCGTCTCCAAACCTTCGAGCATGGTGCCCCAGCCGACTTCCTCAGTCCATTCGACTTTCAATCCAAGGTTCTTCGCCACTTGCTCAATGGTGTCGATCCCAATTCCCGAAAGCTTTCCTGTGTTTGGATCCTTCAAACAACCCGGGTTGTAGATGACATAACCGCAGCGAATTGTTCCTTTGCCCATAACGCGATCGTATAGAGACTCCACCTTCTTAGCGGACGTAACGCCTGATGTCGAGCATGACTGCAGCGACATTGATGACAGCAGAATCAGAGCTCCAGCGAAGGCGAGCTTGAGAATTCTCGAGGGAAGTTTCGTAGACGGCACTGTGAATTTATCCTATAAACAGACCATGAGTATATAAGCTTGGCTTCCGGTCTCTATGTCGCCGATTCGATAACCGAGAGAAAACGCTTGATGCGCTCCTGCAAAGGCGAGAGCAGCACTTCCTTTCCGCCTTTTTCAATAATCTGTCCGGACTCCATGAATATGACATTGTCAGCGGCTTCGCGCGCAAAATGCAGCAAGTGCGTCACCGTCAAAATTCCGATGCCCGCCTGCGCCAGTTTCTTCAAGTAAGTGAGAATAATCGCCACTTGTTCTACATCAAGCGAGGAAGTAATCTCATCTAAAAGCAGGTACTTCGGCTGCAAAAGAAGCGCTCTTGCCAGAGCCGCTCTCTGCCTCTGCCCTAGTGATGCTTCATTGGGATAGCGGTAAATGAAACTGCGCATTTCAAACAGATCAATGAGCTCCTCGACCTTTTGTTGATCCTCTTTTCCCTGGCGAAGAAAGACGGGAAGCGTGATGTTTTGGAGCAACGTCAGATGCGGCCAGAGAAAAAGTTGTTGAAACACGACCGTCAGCTTCGGCCAGGGCGGTTGAAGTTTCACTCCTTTCGCGAGAGGAAACTGTGCTTTCCAATCGTCAACAGCTATAGTTCCCGCATGCGGCGGATCGAGCATGGATAGGACCTTTAGCAGTGTAGTTTTACCTGATCCGCTCGGACCGATGATCACCGAGATCTTGCCTGGTTCCAAATCAATGCTCACACCATCAAGGATGTTTTGTCCACGAAACGCTTTCTTCAGATCGGCTCCAACCAGCATGCTTATTTCTCTTTTTTTCAAACTACTTCTCTGAAAAGTCCCTTGTGTAACGCGCTTTCAACCACAATGCCAGTCCATTTAACGGCAGGCATATGCAGAGGAACAAAATTCCAAGCGCGGTATAAATCTCGATTGGCTTGTAGATCTGCGAATTGATCTGTTGCGCCACGCGGAAAATCTCCGGGACCGAAATCAAACTGGCAAAGAGTGTCGCTTGCAGCATGTTCACTTGAATCATGAGCAAGACCGGCACAGTCTGCCTGAGCATAATCGGCAATTGAATGTAGATGAGCAACTGCACCGGCGTCATTCCACAAACCAAGCCTGCGGTCACGTACTGTTTCGGAAAGTCCGCAAGTACTCCGCGAATAACATCAGCCACGGCAAATGCATTGATGATTGTCAGCGTGAGAGCAGCAGTGATGAAAGGATCGATCACGACGCCGAGCATTGTCTGTAACGGGTAATGCAACCAAAAAAGAAAAACCAAAATGGGGACGCCGGACAACGCAAATGATAAAACGCGGCTGGGAATACCGATGAGCAGATTCCACTTGGCGCCGAGAATACCCAGGATGGTACCGATGGACAATCCCGCCAGCCAAACAATCAACGCCAACTGAAACGTGACGATCAAACCATTGGAGAGGGCGCTCTGGTATCTGGTCAGTATGTCCAGGACGGACAAGAGTCACGATTCCTTATTTGTGTTCGGGCAGCTCAACAAAAGCATAGCAGTGCGGAGCGCGAATGCAGGCAATAACCATTTGCATACACGTTCGCGCGCAGACTTTTGGGGGATAGAACTATTAACACCAGAGCAAAACGCTTCGTGAAATCTAAGCTCACGAAGCGCTTTTGATTGCCGAAAACTTTCTGGTATCTAGATTTAGGTAGAACGAGTATCCACCTTGACGAGAGCTTGAAGCCTGGTCGCAGTCATCTTTTGCAGAGCACTATCGAAGGACAATTCCTTTTCGTCTGCAATCTTCAGGGCACGAATAGCCGCACCAAGGCTAATTTTGC
>JAYRNY010001225.1:0-4851 GCA_041911975.1 bacterium
GAACGCAACGCAGCGATTGCCGAGATGGAAGCGCAAGTGCGCGAATTGCAGCAGCAGCTGAATGCCAAAAAACCAGGCTTCTGGGCAAAGTTCTTCTGCGGATAGAAGAAATTCGAAGCAGGAAAAGATAGAGGCGCGCAGGCATTTAATGCGTAAGCCACAGATCGACCACAGAGACGCCACCGGTGCGCCAAAAGGCAGCTGTAGATTGTGCCGACAATGGCACACTGCTTTTATGCGAGTCTAAAATGCAAGATCTAAATCCGTTCAGTTTGGCCCTTTCCGGTCAGTCTGCCGCGTTTCAAAAACATCAGCAAGCGCAGCTCGAAGAGGCAAAGTTTCAGAGCCTCGAGTTTAACCCGAAGAAAAAGCAAAAAACCAGCTCAGTGTCAGCCATTCAACAGGGCACATCAAACGTCGCCGTGCCATGGGTCGACATCGCCGAGCCCATTTACAAATCGCTCTTCCGGCACCTGCGTGCGGAAATTGAACGCGGCAGGTATAAGACCGGGGACAAACTCCCATCCGTGCGAACGATGGTGACTGACTTCGGCGTTTCCCACCCAACAGTACTCAGAGCACTGGAGAAACTTGCATCTCTGGGTTATGTGAATCTCGTGCAGGGAAGTGGCACCTACGTCAGCAAAACCATCCAGGCGCAGCCGCCCAGCTCAAAAGGAGGCGGACAAACAACCGAGCCTTATGGGGCTTCTGAAGCAGTAAAAAGTAACCGCCAGCCTCTACGCGCGAACGAACCGGACGGTTTTTCATCCAAGTATGGGATCAAAAACAAGGCCGCTTCTGCTCAGGAATCTGAAATCAGCGGCGGCGACTCACTCATACCTGTAAGCACCTGGCAGCGATGCGTGAGGCTGGCATTGCAGGAAACAGCTGCAAGCCGAATTGAGGAACCCAGACCGGGCGGATCGGAAGACCTGAAACAAGCAATCGCCGGCTATGTCAGACGATCGCGCGGCATTGTCATAGACAAGTCTCAGGTCATAGTCACAGCAGGGGTGTCTACGTCCCTAGCGCTGATCAACGAACTGTGCCGCGCTCACGGGGATATTGCGGCCGTGGAAGATCCTGGCTCTCCCAAAATCAGGCGCCTTCTATCCTCTCAAGGCGTAGAAGTGCAGCCCATTGCGCTCGATTCACAGGGAATATCAATCGATGCATTGAAAGAGTTGAGCACAAAAGTGAAACTTCTGCACGTCACGCCAAATCAATATCCCACCGGTACTCTTATGGCTGAAACCCGCAGACTGAGCCTTCTCAACTGGGCTGAGTATCATGGAACCACTATCGTCGAAGATGGATTCGGCGACGAGTATTCACTGGCGACCAATGGACAATCGACGCTTTTCGGCAACGCGCGCCAGGGCACCGTTCTCTACCTGGGCGGATTCCGTGCTTCTCTCCACCCGCTGGTAAACACAAACTATGTGCTCGTTCCACCGGCATTGATTTACCGTGCATTGCAGTCTGCAGCTTTGCGCGACTCAGAGCAAAATCTCTTGGAACAGCGCAGTCTCGAGTGCATGCTCGATAACGGACATCTGGAATTGCATCTAAGACGCACCAAAAAAATGTGCAAGGAAAAGCGCGCCCTTACTATTACTTCTCTGAAACAGACCCTGGGAGCGCGTGTAGACATAGTTGGAACAAGCTTAAACGGCAAGCAGATGCTGAGATTTCGTGAAGACATTCCGGCCAGAAGCATTGTCACCGCGGCCCTTCGCTCCGGTCTGCCCCTTACGAGTGCCGAGGAATTCTTCGTCGAACAACCACACTCCAACCACTTCCTCATCGCCTATGCATTGATGGAGTCAACGAGGATATTTGACACGGTGCTCCATTTTGCCGGATTGCTGGAAACAGCCGCGCTAAACCGAGCCACTGGTTGAGAAACCAATCGATCGCCGCGCTAGAGCACAGCGCTCTCAGCGCCTGTTAATCAAAACTGTTCAACAAAGAGTGAAGCAACGCATAAGCCGGGTTCTGTGGTCGACTGTCATCTCTCTCGAAGTGTGGTCTCCCACACCCTCTAGCGGCATCGGCAACTTGGGGTGACGGGCCACCACTTTCCCAAGCTATACCTTCGCCTTGCACCTTCAGCGGGGTTTACCTAGCCAAGGCCTCTCGACCTTGCTGGTGCGCTCTTACCGCACCGTTGCACCCTTACCAGTATCAGCAATCTTCACTTTCGCTCAGATCACTCACGAACTGGCGGTCATCATTTCTGTGGCACTATCCTCACGCTCACGCGCACTGGGAATTACCCAGCAACCAGCCCTATGGTGCCCGGACTTTCCTCACCTCGCCGATTGCTCGGCAAAGCGCGACAGTCTGCGCTACTTCAATTGCCATTATAGGCTGTTTGAAAAAGTGACAAGTACCTGAACTCGGCTTTGCGCCGCGCTAACTGTAAGTCGCCGGGAGAGCTATCCCTAGCGCGACCGGAGTGCGGACCCGGATTGAGTCCGGCGCCAACGAGCGCGGCTTGCATCAGTGGCGAGAGGGAGGCGGCGTGAATTTCCCAATTTTTCGAGGCGAGCACGGGTGGCCGAATGTAACACCAGTATCGCCCACTGGGCCAGGTTTGATATCGGAAGTTAGCGCAACCTAGCGCTCGATAAGTTGCCAGAAATGCCCGATTAGCGATCCTGGTAATTAAATACTAGTGAGAGCTGAAGTCTAATATTCAGATTCTGAATCTAAAGCCAGTACCAGGTTTTAGGCATCGGAGCTTACTTTTATTAGAGGTGATTAGTGGTTGTGCTAGCTGAGCAATTGGATTAGTTGCTTGCTTTTCCCCTTGGCGACCCTCTAGGGTCGACTTATCCACCTTACAACTTTTCTACCAAGAGAAGCACCAATCCCTTAAACCCTTTGCGTTTCCTCCGTTTTCGAACTTAGACGTCTCATGTGAGATGTCGGACGGAGTGTGCGTATCGGTGCGGGGGGGTGGTTCAGTCATGCCCACTGGAACGGGCTTCAAAAATATCCGTAAGGAGAAGTATGAAAAACATGAATGACCAACTCTCTAACGCGTCGACTCTCGCGAGCGGCGCAAACATCGATCGCGAAAGCAGCGCCACCGCGGAGCTGACTTTCGAACAACTGCTGGCCCGCATGGACGTTCCGCGTCCCGTCGCGTACGGCCAGGTGGTGAAAGGCACCATTCTCGCCTACGGCGACAACGCCAACTTCTACGTCAGCATCGGGCAGAAGTCCGACGCAATGCTGCCCAAGAAGGAAGCAGGCGACCTCCAACCCGGCGACGAAGTGGAACTCCTCGTGGTCTCCGACGGCGACAGCGATGAGTGCGTCACGCTCTCGTACACGCGCCTGCAGCATGCCCGCGAGGTCGAAGCTGCGTGGTCGGCTCTGCATCAGCTCGTTGCCTCCGGCGATGTCACGGAAGTGACCGTCACGGGCGTCGAGAAGCGCAAGGACGACGACCGGATCTCGGGCGTGAAGGCTTCCTTCCGCGGCCTCAAGGGCTTCATTCCGCTCTCGCTCGTCGCGGGCGGTCAGGCTGCCGGCGACCTCGTCGGACAGACCCTGAGCGTGAAGGTCCTGAAGGCTGAGGACAAGGGTCGCTTCAGCAACATCCTCTTCAGCAACAAGGCTGCCACCGAAGCCCTCGCCGCCGGCGTCATCGCTGGTCTGGAACTGGGCGCCGAGGTGACGGGCACGGTCACGAAGATCATGCTCGAGAAGAAGGATGCGCGCACAGACGGCTCACCGCGTCGCGAGACCGGCGTGCTCGTGGACATCGGGTCTGGCGTCACCGGATTCGTCCACAAGAGCAACATCAGCGATTCGCGCGGCGTCAAGCCGAGCGATGTGCTGAATGTCGGCCAGACGGTGACGGTGAAGATCGTCAACATCGACACCGAGAACCAGCGCGTGTCGCTGAGCTACAAGGACGTGGAAGCCAACCGCGAGGCGCTTGCCGCGCAGCAGGCCGAAGCGCTTCGCAGCCAGCTCGGCGCGCTGAGCGTGGGCGAGAAGACCACCGGTCGCGTGAAGCGGATCCTGCACGAGCGGGAGACCAACCCGAACCCGACAGGCGAGAAGCGCGAACTCGGCGCCATCGTCGTGCTGCCCAACGGCACGGAGGCTTTCCTGCACCGCAACGAGTGCTCCGACAGCCGCCTGGTGACCATCTCTCACCTGATGAAGGTGGGCGATGAGATCCTCGTCGAGGTGAAGTACATCGACATGGGAGCGGGACGCGTCCAGCTCAGCTACAAGAAGGTGGCCGAGAACAAGGAGCGCGTCCAGTCGGTCGCGAAGGAGCAGCAAACCTCCTTCCGCTCGACGCTGAAGGTCGGTGAGCAGCGCCGCGGCTCGGTCGCTCGCACGGTGGCGTTCGGTGCTTTCATCCGCCTGGGTGGCGGCGTGGAAGCGTTGCTGCACATCAGCGACATCACCGACGATCGCTCTTCCCAGGACGCCGAGCTTGCCACCTACACGCCTGGAAAGGCTGTGGACGTGGTGATCTCGAAAGTCGAGGAAGAGAAGGGTCACACCAAGGTGTGGGTCACGCTCGCACCGGCACAGGCCTAATCGCCTAGGAGTTCTCCTCTGGAGCTGAAAAGCTTCAGGGCTGAATTCCGGGAGGGGGAGTTGGGGGCGCAAGCCTCCAATTCTTTCTCCTTTTTGGTCTGATTTACTATGTGCTTTAGTATTTCTAAACTCTTCCAATTCAAACCAGAAAGAGCAGCGACCAGCCGATATGGTAATCGTTGCGGGCCGTTCTTTCCGTTTTCGAAGAAATATAATCAAGATACCACTCAGAGTTCAGTCCCGGGTTGAACTGCACCCGGAACTGGGCGCCGA
>JAYRNY010001226.1:0-1759 GCA_041911975.1 bacterium
ATCAAAATCTGGCTTTCCTGCTCCAGATGCAGCTCGAGCATGAAAAGCAAATGGTCGATGTCGTGCATTGCGGGCTAGACGCTCTCCAGAGCCTCAAGGACCATACTTATGATCTGGTGATTATGGATTGGATGCTGCCCGATTTGAGCGGCGTAGATGTTGTTTCCAAATTCAGGAATTTCGGCGGGCGCACTCCTATCCTCATGCTCACCGCCAAAGGCGCTCCGGAAGACATGGCGCAGGGTCTCGATGCAGGAGCAGACGATTATCTGGTGAAACCATTTCACCCCACCGAACTGGGTGCCCGGGTAAGAGCCTTAATCCGCCGCCCGGCAGCTTTTGCCGGCAGGGTGTTGCAGATACAGGATTTGGAATTGGACACTGTGACCAATCGAGTGTCCAGGGCTCAAAAAGAAATCGAGCTGACCGCCAAGGAATTTTCGCTCTTGGAACTGTTGATGCGCCACCCAAATCAGAGTTTTTCGCTCGAGCAAATCCTCGATCGACTCTGGCAAACCGATTCGTCTGCGTCAATAGATACTGTAAGAACGCACATGAAGACTTTGCGCAAGAAGCTCGGGGACAGCGAAGACAATTCAATCATCCGCACAAAACGCGGGCTGGGATACAGAATCGTCGACATTTAGTCGCCGCAAAAAAACACCAAAGAAAGGATATCAAATGTCAGTCGAGGACAATGTCTCTGCACCGCAAGGCAAGGTTTCTCCCTTGGCGATTGCCTTTATAAGTGCAGCGCTTGCTGTCGGCATTCTTTGCCTGATCAATACCTTTCTCATTTTGCGGGCCGCGCGCGCACTAGATGAGATTGGCGCACAGTGCGCTTATGGAGCTGCCAGAGAAAAGGATCTTCCGGCCGCCCGGCAGTCCATAGATAGAGTTCTTGCGATGCACATGCCAGACGAGTTTTACTTTCGTGGACCAATATCGAGCAAAATTGTCTTTTATAAAGGTAAATCGGACGGCCCTGTCTGCGGGCCTTTTGTAACCGTCAAAACCACTTTGACTGCCTGGATACCGGCACCTCAGCTATTCACCTGCGTCTTTGAGTGTCTTAGAGCCTCGGATATGATTGATTCATTCCAGTCAAACTCCTCGAATTTGATCGAGCTTTCTTCGATGCATTCGAGCCCGTACCAGCCCTCTATGTGAGAAAGCGGCGCTAAATGGAACAATCGGCAACACCGAAAAAACCTGGAAGTCCCAGTTCGCTCACCACGAAAGCAGCTTTTGCTGTTCTAGCCACGGCCCTGGTTTTGCTATACATAGGAGGTGTTGCCAGTCAACAATTACAGCCCGGAAGCAGCTTGACCTCACAAAGTCAGGAAGCGCTCTTCGAAATGGAAGAGACTCTTACGGCCTACAGCGACTTGCGCAGCAACGAAATCGCCTACGTCACCCAGGGAAGCGCGCAGTGCTTGCCGCTTCTGACCGAATGTGGCGTCAAAATCAACGAACATCTGGACAAGCTGCTTCACCTGATGAGCGACCGTGCCAATAAAAATGAGTTCGAAGCCTTGAGAGAGAACATGAACGATCGCATCGCTCTCAATGAAAGAATCGTCGAGATGAGGAAGACGGGAAATGCCATCAAAACCGCAGCAATCTTCGAATCCAACGAATACCGCAGGCTGACCACTTTGATTGAGTCTCAACTGATTGATTTGCGCAACAGGGAAAAACAAATGCAGTTGGCCACCAACGAGACGACAAGCAACAACAACCTGCAGACTCTGGGCGC
>JAYRNY010001227.1:0-3276 GCA_041911975.1 bacterium
CTGCACCAGATTCGCAGGCATTTGAAGCATTTAAGCCACCCAATTGTTGGAGATGTTCGCTACGGCAAAGGTGATGTAAATCGCTTCTTCAGAGAAAACTACGGGCTCAACCGCATGGCGCTGCACGCCCTTGAACTAACACTGCGAAATGGATACGATGAAACCATAACCATTCACGCTCCGCTTCCAGAGGATTTGACGAAACCATTTGGCGAATTAGGTATTGCTTACTGATTATTTTGATGAGCGCGTTCGTCCTCGCGTGGCTTTGTGGCGACGAAAGCTCTTTTCCGTTGATCTTATTCATGTCTTCTGTAACCTTGGCACCAGTCTTTTGGCTGCAGAGAGTGTACACCAAGAGAGTAAGGTCAATTCCAGTACACAAAATGGATGTGATTCTCAAGGAATGTGAATTGGAATTGGCGATGCCGCCTGATGACGCTTTTGAAATGTGCCTTGAGGTGATTGCGGCCCTGCGATTCTCCGGGAAACCTCAGTGTGACCGGCTCAAGCGGTCGATCAAATTTCGCACAAAATTGACTAAGAAGTCTTGGGGCGAAACAATGTCTTTTTTGATAACAGAAATCGATACAAATCTAACGAAGATCTCAATCTCTAGTAAGCCTTTAGTCAGTACAACCATATTCGACTATGGAAAAAACGAGGAGAATTTGCATCTTTTTACAGCGGCAATCAGAGAAGCGGAGAAGGAATACTTGCAAAAAAACCTGATTGAGTAAGATCAATTATTCGATATTTGAATCGATATCAGTTTCAAAACCGTCTTCCAAGACTGTCCCGAATCCTTGCGTGAGCGCGGCAATCGATCCCATGGCCATGAATGCCATGCCGATGTCCTGGTAGAGCAGATCCGTGTGTTTCACTTCATCGCTCTGTGACGCCACTTCAGGAAGTGCAATGACCGTTTTCACAATGTCATGAAAGTCCGGCTGTTGGACGCAGTCCTGCAAAAACGTCCACGGCTGCAGCATCAGTTTCTTGTCACGCGAAACAATGAAATAGAAAAACTTTTCCTGCTCATCTCTTGCGCAAGTCCACGACCAGCCATATTTTTCGATGAATATCTGCGCCAGCACGGCGCCGACCTGCACTAGAAGTAATTCAATCTGACTTGGCTTGAACTGGTCCTTTGCCTTCTCGAACTCGGCGAGAAACTCCGTCAGTTTTTCAGCGAGTTTGTCGGGCTGATTGGAGATGCTGGTACCACCGATTGTCCGCAGCCCATCACGCAAATGAGCGTCCAACTCCGACATCAAAACGGGCGAGAGAGGACGCTCTTCAATTTGCATTACTAGAACTACCGCTTATTGAGTTTACTTTTCTTTCGGAGGTTCTGCGGCATTGCCGTTAGAATCGACTGACACGGAGCTGGATTTCCAGCTTTCTTTGTCAACCTTCCACTCTCCATTTTCCATGACCATGGCACATTCGCCGGCGGTTTCTTCCTTGACTTTGCCGATGAGCGGACGGTCCAAAATCTGCGGTTTGCCGTCGCCAACGATCAATTTCAAGTTCGCTTTATCGCCATCAACTTTAGCCGAGACGATGCGTACGTCCTTCGGACAAGCTTCTTTGATAAAGCTGAACATCATGGCACGGTCTTCTGCGGGAGTAGCCTTCACTTCTTTGACGCGCCCCGCGGTCATGAACTGAGTGATTTCATCAACACTCTTCGCACCGAGCAGAGCCTGGTGATACTTGTTAAAGACGGATTCAGGAGTAGCCTTCGCGTCCGCTGCGAAAGCCGCAGCCGGAATCAAGACGGCAGCCATGCCGCCAATGAGCAATGAGATAGACGCGATGCGAGTTTTTGTTTTCATTAGGTGATTCATCCTGTTTCTAACTGAATTCTGCAACCTCCTGTTCTACGACTGATTCAGAACGTTTAGGAGGAAAAGAGATGATCCGCTAGTATTCTCCGCTCCCAGGCGGATTGGGCGCCCTCCTTGACATTCAAATGAGAAGAACATAACGGTGCCTTTCAGAAGTCCGAAACTGGTGCCCGGGCTAACTGTCTGGGGGTTTTAGGAGGTGCTGGCAGGCTCCCTTTCTTAGCCCCATTGAAATCTGAGCCTCGGCTAAAGAAAACCCCCTCAAAAGCGGCAAAAATAACCATTGGCAACAGGCTCAATGTCGCCAGCGCTTAGCGATCGAGCGCTCTTGGCGAATATCGTTTTTCCGTTTTTGAAAGTCCGCACAAAGCAATGCTTTTCAACAGCCTGTCTTACTTCATCTTCTTTCCGGTGGTGTTTGCGCTCTACTGGGCGTCGCCGCGCGCATTGAAAAAGCCGATATTGCTCATCGCCAGCTACATCTTTTACATGAGCTGGATTCCTGTATACGGATTGATGGTCGCCGCCCTCACTGCAGTCAATTTCGGGCTCGGAATCGCGATAGAAAAACAACGAATCCATGCGCGAGCGATTCTCCTTGCTGGCTTGATTGTCAACCTCGGTTGCCTTGTCTATTTCAAATACGCTAATTTCTTCCTCACGACAATCGCAGACTCGGCAAACTTTCTTCTAGGCAACTTCCATGTTGCATCTGAAAAGTTAAATGCCACCACTCTCGATATCATTTTGCCTCTGGGTATCTCGTTCTTCGTGTTCGAGTTCATTCACTATCTGGTAGATGTCGCGAAAGGGGAAAAACCTGTCAGGAACCCGGTTGACTTCGCCCTCTTTGCCGCTTTCTTTCCATCGCAGATAGCTGGTCCAATTAAGCGATTTGAAAACTTCATAGATCAGATTGGAACATCGCCGGAGAATTCCGGCAGTGCCTTGAAGTTTCGCAGCACTGACATGCAAGCTGGTCTAGCGCTCATACTGCAAGGTCTGTTTAAGAAAGTAGCTATTGCCGACAATCTGGCATTGTTCTCTAATTCGGCATTCAACCCTGCTGTGCAGATGAGTATCAGCGACACATGGATAGGTGTGTTTGCATTTGCGCTGCAAATCTACTTCGACTTTTCCGGCTATACGGATATGGGTCGAGGCAGCGCACAGATGCTGGGCATCTCACTTCCCGATAATTTCAACTTCCCATACCTGGCTGGCTCCATCGCAGACTTCTGGCGGCGCTGGCATATCTCGCTATCCACCTGGCTGCGCGACTATCTTTACATTCCTCTGGGCGGCGGGCGCTCGCATAAGAGCCGCAACCTCTTTCTGACGATGCTTCTCGCCGGGCTTTGGCATGGAGCGGGTGTGCATTTCGTCGTATGGGGGGCACTCCATGGTTGCCTCATCGTCATCA
>JAYRNY010001228.1:0-8163 GCA_041911975.1 bacterium
TGTCCGGCCCATCTATTGAGAATGTCTTCACGCAGCTTGAGCAAGTCTCTTTGCACGACCGGCGGCATGACATCGTACATATTGCCGATGTGGTTGAGAGCTGTTGTGAATGAACTTGCATTGTTGGCTCTCGAAGCTTCTGCATAAGCTTTCCACTGAGTTTGGAATGCTGCCGCTCTGGCTTCGTCCATTGCTTGAGCGGTCTTTTGCATCTTGTCCAGAAGCTGGTCTTTGCCGACCAGAGCTTTGAAATTTGCTTCTTCCGCAGCAGTGAGAGCGGGAGTAGCCTTGAATTCTCTCAGCTTTTGAGCTGCTGCGTTGACATCCGCGATGGTGCCGTTCTCATGAGTGAAGTTTCTTAGAGCGGTATTGTATTCGGTGGCAACTTTGCCAACTTGGGAGTCAGCTTTGAAGCCAAGCTTAGCTGCTTCGTCGGCGAAGCTTGGAAGTTTCCGGGCTGTATCGATTGACTCTCTGGCTACAACGAGCGTGCGGGCATCGGCTACGGCTGCGACTTTGGTTTCGACCAGAGCACCTGTGCCCTTGCCCACTTCGTCCAGATGTGTGGATGACTTCTTGACGAAGCTCATCACTTCGCTTTCTCTCACCGTGCCTCTGGCGACGTCATCTGTAATCGATTTGATGATATTGAGGCGCTCGCTCACATGGTTGTATTTGCCGGCGTCGTCTGCAAGCTGTTTGCCTTTGGCAATAATCTCATCGGCCTTGGCTTGAAGAGCGAGATTGTTTTCTCTTTCTCCGGCTGCCTTCAATTTTTGACCAAGCGCTTGCACGTCATCTGCAAGTTGAGTTCCACCCTGCCTGGACATCATTGCCGCTTGTTTTACTGGGTCATCAATTTTCTCAATCTTCGTCGCAATATTCTCAACGGCATTATTTAGTGAGCGCGAAGCGTTTTCAGTGTTGGTGAGTTGACGGATCTTGGTTGTTTCATCGCCGATAACCTTGGCTTCGTTGTTCAGTCTTTCAACGAGATTAGTGGCTTTGGTTTCAGTGGTGACTACTCTTTCAGCGCCGGCAGCCTTAACTTCGGCGCCTGCAACCTTGACTTCAGCGCCAGCAACTTTCACTTCAGCGCCGGCGATCTTGGCTTCTGTACCGGCAACCTTCGCTTCCATGGCAGTTACTTTTTCTTGCATGGAAACGAGCTGTGCTTCATTCTTCTTGAGCACGTTGGCCAGGTCGTCGGCGACTCCGTCGCGGGCAGCGGTTCTGGCAGCTGCACGTACTTCTTCTAAAGCTCTGAATTCGGAACTGGTGCGTTTGGCAATTGTTTCGGCATCGTCGAGCGACTTCGTTAGTCTAGTCAGAGCCTTGCTGTCACCGGCTTCTGCCTTGGCAATGTCGGCCATGATTTGCTTGGTGGCGCCGGGCTGCAATCTTTCCAGCTCAGCCAGTCCATTTTGAGACTGTTTGAATGCGTTCGAGATTTCTTCCGGCTTGCCGCTTCTTACAGCCGTCTTCAGGCGTTCGATTGCTTGGAACTGTTCGCCTTGTCTGACGGCCGCTTCCATCAAATCTGTGGCGGCTGTGATGTTGTTGGTAGCTTGTCTCGTTTTGACGACGCTGGTTTCCAGTGCTTGCAGCGTGGTGGTGCGCTCGACCGTGTTGGCGAAATCGTCCATGTGCCCTTCGAGTTTGACTCCGGACTGCTTCACTTCCTGCAGGGCTTTTTGCAGATTGGCGGTCAATTCGTCAGTGGCTTTCGGCGCTGTCTTGAAGGCGTTAACTGCTTCTTCAAGCTTTTGCAGCGGCTGAAGCTTGGTACCTTCGGAGGCGAATTGTGTTTGCAAAGCTTTGACTGTGTTGACCACTTCGTCTGATGCTTTGGTGATGTCGGCGATACCATTTTTGATTGTCAGTGCTCGCGTTGTGTCTGCTGCCGCATCGGCAATTCTGCTGGCGTTGACTGTAAGTTGTTCGGTTGCACCCGGGACTGCGCGCTCCAGTGTTCTGGAATTTGCATTGATCACTTGGGTCAATTCTTCGGCGCTTACGCGGCCTTTGATTGCGCCTTCGAAGGCTTCTTGCACATTGCGCACAGCCTGCACTTTGTCTGCACTGCCTGCCCATCTGCGTGCCGCTTCTTCCAGAATCGGTGTGGTTTCGGCCATGCTTCTTTCGAGGATGAGTGCCGGGCGGCCTTTCTCGACTGCTTCGACTACCTGGCTGGTCTTGCTCGTCAGCTCTTCACTCACACGAGTAACATTGGCCAATCTCTCCGTGACATTGGCGGCATCTCCACCCACTTGAGTTGCGACCCGGCGCTCATTGTCAGCCAGATTTCTCAGAGCAGCCGTCAATTCTTCCGTGCTGCCGCTGCGACCGGCCACGAAATCGGCAAGAGCTTGTTCGACTTTGGCTACGTGCTCGGGGCTTGTGGCTTTGAGCGGAGCAATTACATTGTCGAGTTCCTGTGTCGCCGACTTGATCGGCTTGACCATGTCGTCCATATGGGACAGGAAGCTGGTGGCGTTGACTCTCTCGGTCAGCTGCGTTGCGTCTTGAGTGATCGCCTTCATTAAATTGGGCGGGATATCGGTGAACTGCTTCAGTTCGTTGACCTTAGAGGCAAATTGCTCCTGGCTGATGGCGCCATTGGCGAATTGTTTGGCGGCTGTGGAAACTTCTTGCAGTTTGTCGAATGACGGACCAGGCTTTTGCACGGCGCCTTCGAAAACACCCTCGAGCTTGGTTTTTGACGTCAGATTGCCGATTGTTTCGCCCACTTCGCTTACGGAGCCTTCGAGTGTGGTCAACAATCGACGGCCGGTGGAGGCTGTTTCCAACTTGGCTGCATCTGCTGCTAGCTCTTTCACTACTTGAGGATTGAGAGTCGGATTGTGCTCAAGAGCCTTGATTGCATTAACGAGTTCATCCGATTTACTGCCGCCACGAGCAACGTCGTCTGCCAGAGTCTTGATTCTTTGCAGTACTTTTGCTTCTTCAGATGTTTTGGCCAAGCCGGTATTGAGTGTCTCGAGCCTGGTGCCGATGTCTTGGACTGCTTTGTCTACAGTTATACCGAAACGTTCTATAGATGTAGAGCGCTCGACACTGGCTAGCAGGTTATTGCCAAATGCCGAAAGCTTTTCAGCATGTTCGCCCGACTCGATGCCGGCAGCCTTAATGGCATCGATGAAGGCGGTGCGCGCCTTGGGACCGCCGTTGGCCAGGGCCTCGGCAGCTGTCTTGACGTTTGTGAGGGCGGGGCCTTCAGGCAGAAGCCGCGTGACAGCTTCGGTGAAATCCGTTGTTGCCGTTCTGGCTGCAGTTTTGCTGGCATCGGTGATGGCCGCCGATGTGAAGTTTGCCGGTCTGACTTCTTTGTAGAATCCGGCCAGATTCTTGAACAGATTGCCTTCCTGGGCGGCTTCTGCGGTTGTTCTCAGCCCGAAGCTACCAGCCGTGGGACCGGTGAGTCCGATTCTGTCGGTTAAGTTGATGGTGCGCTGACCAATATTGTCTGCTACTTGCAGACCGCGCTGACCGATAGTGTCGGCCAATTTGACGCCTTGCTGACCCAGATTGTCGGCTACTGTCACGAAGCGACGTCCGGCACCGACAGTCTCTGTCACCGTGGCTGCCGTTTTTCCTTCTTGCGCGAAGCCGTGAGAAGCAAATTTAGCCGCATCGTCTCCGGCCGTCAGGAACTGACGTCCGACCGTCATAACTCGGCCTTCAGACAGGGCGACGTTTTCGGTCAGTGTGAGAGCGCGATTGGCGATCGTGCCGCCGCGGATGTCGCGAACGATGGCAGTTGCGCCCTTGGTGGTCAGCGACGTACCGGCGCCTAGTGTGACTGCAAAGCCCAAGTTAGTACCGGCAAAACGGGCTTTGTCGTCCCAAGTTCCGGTTGTCCAACCCTCAACCCATTTATTTCCCAGGGTTCCCAGGTTCTTTCTGCCTTGCTCCGAGAATGGATTGAGAGCCGGGACTGCATGAGCGACATCCCCGGCTGTCCTCGAGAGTGAGGCGCTGACACTGTGACCGGACTCGAGTGCAGATACAGAGCCCAGATCAGCTTCGCGCGCGAGCGTAGCCTTATCCTTTTTAACGACGCTGGCTACCTGGTCCCAGATACTGCCGCCAAAACCGCTGACCAAGCTGGTACCGGCGCTGAATACGGTCGAGTTGTCCGGCTTGGGCTTCGCCGCCTCGGTCTTGAGCATTTGATCGGCATTTGTAAGCGCATCGTTGAAACTGCTGCTTACTACAGAACTAAAGTTCAATCCAGATACTGGTTTTGGGGTGGCTTCGCTTTCGGTTTCGGTCGCATTAGCAAGCTGAGGGTTGTTTCCATCCCCAGCATTGGTGGCCGTATTTATACCGAATCGATTGCTCATTGCTGCCCTAAATGCCTCTACGCGCCTGCCTTTTCAGGTTTTGTTCTCGTAGTTCTGGCGTCTTCTACACCCCAAAATGTGGTGACTTTGAACGCATATATCCGAGGTGGCAAGGAATTCGACAGTTCGAGGGGAACTTTTAACCCAGAATAGTGCCACCTGAGCCCAATTTTGATGGGGAAAATACGCATGTCAGGAGGTGGACCCCCAGGAGCGGATCAGATTTAATATAAATACTGATCTAAATCTATAAATTCCCTAAAAGGCACCCCTTTAACCCCATGACAATCCTGAAAGGGCGGCAGCAGGTGCGATAGCAGCTGGAAGTAAAGATAAGAACCACGGGAAAACGGCAACAAAGATAGAATGAAGACCCGCATTTAGCGTCGTTCAGTAACACAACAAGCATGGGTACACCGCATTGAGCCTCCTGGAAAACATAGACAACATCCTGGAAAAGGACCCGGCAGCCCGTAGCAGGCTGGAAGTGATCCTCTGCTATCCAGGATTTCATGCCCTCGTGGCTCACAAAGTGTCCAATTTCCTCTGGCACCGGGGGCTCACGACGCCCGCCCGCTGCGTGTCTCAGGCTGCACGCGTACTGACAGGCATCGAAATTCACCCGGGAGCTACAGTCGGCCGGCGCGTGTTTATAGATCACGGCATGGGCGTCGTCGTTGGAGAAACAACGATAATCGGCGATGACGTCGTTATTTACCAGGGTGTCACCCTGGGAGCCGGCGCTGCCGCCCGCATGGGCTCGGCCAGCCGCGGTAAGAAACGGCACCCCACCCTGGGCAATGGGGTAGTGGTCGGCTCCGGCGCCGAAATTCAGGGCGATATCGTGGTCGGCGACAATGTGCGCGTAGCTTCCGGTTCCATAGTACTCAAAGATGTGCCGCCCAACTCGGTTGTGGTGGGCGTTCCCGGTCGCGTTATCTACAGAGACGGGGTGAAGGTGACCAGTGAGTCGGTTCCCGATATTGAGGCTGAAGCCATCAAAAGCCTGAAACGGCGCCTGGAAAAGCTCGAACACATGCTGGCTGCATCGCCCGACCTAAATAAAGAGTCCTTCGAGGTTCCCAGCGACGACTTTTCCACAGGCGACCTTAAGGATATGGATGTGGTCGATGACGGTACGGACCCCGTCGATGTCTTCCTCCACGGCGCCGGCATATAAAAGCCCAGTGCGGCAGCAGTAAAAACGCCTTTTTAAGTGGGTAGAATAAGTGTGTCCACTTGTTCGCGCGTTTTTCGGCCTTTGAAACCATTGTGAGGGGCAATTGGGTGGGGCCGACATGCAAATAAGACTGTTATATATACATATACGCAACCGAGATAATTAGCGGCTGGAACTAGGAAAGGAATGATTACCGCATGGTAGAAAGCGAGCTTGAGAAAGCATTTTCCACACTGGCACAGGCCTTCACTGTGACCGAGACGGAGTTGACCGAAGAGATTTCCGTCATCGAACAACAGATCACAAACTTGAAAGACAGAATCGCGCAGCTCAATGGTAAGCAGCAGACGCTGGCTCACGATAAGTCTTCAATTGAGGAAATGTTCAATCGCTATTGTGCCACTGAGGGTGGTGCGGCAAAGGTAGAATTCTAAAACGGTCTGGATAAGCGCCCGTAAGTGGTTTCAATCTTGCCAGTCTCGCTAAGAGCTGTTTTTTTCGATGGACCACCATCGAGCATGGGTTGGAGTAGTATCATTTGACCGTTAAGAGTCTCAAGTAATGTCCGGCAGTTGTCCTTTATGCGGTGCACCACTAAACCTAGGGCTCAACTTTTGCGTCGTTTGCGGCAGGCGCGCGATAGGCGGTGAATCCAGCAAAATCGTCGGACTGAGATCGGCCAGCAGAGCTTCCGACCTGACACAGAAAATCGATCTCAACGATCCCAGATTCAAGGGCACCAGTAAAAAGAAGACACCGCTGAGATTCCGCAAGGTACGCGGATTGTGGACGCAAGTACTCTACGTGTTTCTGGGAGTCTCGCTATTTTTCTGCGGGATAAGATACGCGCTCGAGCCCAAGAGTTTTACAGCTCATGTTCAGCGCACTGTGCATATGGTTATGGAGAAAACACCGCTCCAGCATGTGCAGGGATTGCTCGGACTGAAGCCGGAAGTTAAGAAGAAACCGCCGGCCAAGCCGCCTGACAAAAAGGTCAAGAAAAAGAAGACGCGCACACGCCGATACCACAAACATCAGTGAGTCAGATGCGGAGGGTGAAGCGAAGCTGAGCCCGGAGCGCTTACAAAAGATTGCCGCATCTTCTATTTTTCAAATTCACCTTCCGGAACTAGAGCGACAATGCCCATGTCGAAGAGAATCTCCAGCTCCTCTTTCGTCCAGTTCTTCTTCACTTTTGGCGAATGGTGGAGATTTGCTCTAACCATCTTGCCGCCCGCTCCCGTGACTTCATAAACGTACTCCTTCTCGAAGTACGGTGGGGCCTTAACCTTCAAGAGTTGTCCCTTTTTCAGATCGGGGAGCATTGGCGATTCAACCTAACCAAGCGCGTGCGCGAGTGCCTTGCGTCCGATTTCAGCCATTTGCTTTTGACTGGTCCCGCCGGTCACTTGATAGGTTTTTGCATCACGCATTAGTTTTTCCACCGGATACTCTCGAGAGTATCCAAAGCCGCCGAAGATCTGAACAGCATCCGTGGTTATGCGCATTGCCGCTTCCTGGGCGAAGACCTTAGCCTGCTGGGCTGATTCGAAATCATCTTCGTTCTGGTCCATGAGCTGGCAGCCTTTGTAGGTCAGCAACTTGGCCGCTTCGATGTCCTTGGCCATATCCGCCATCATGAATGCCACTGCTTGATGGTCGCCGATTGGACGCCCGAAAGTCTTTCTCTCTTTTGCATACGCGATCGAATGAGTGAGAGCGGCTCTCGATATGCCGATTGCGCTGGCGGCAAACAACAGATAGGCACGCGGAAGCACGAAGGACAGCAGTTGGTCTGCACCACCGGCAGTGCCGAGCAGATGATCTGCTCCGAGTTTTACACCCTTCAATTCAAAATCAACTGTGTCAAGACACTTGCGACCCAACCTGTTGACAGCTTTGTCCTTAGTCACGCCGGCTGCCTTGCTGTCCACTACGAAAAGCGACGATCCGCCGGAGCTGTCTTTCGCCTTCAGGACAAACCAATCGCATTGATCGCCGGCCACGACGCGGGCCCGTCCGTTCAATTCTATTTCGGCGCCGTTTTCCTTCGCGGAAGGCAAAGAATCTTCACTACATGCAGTGTCAAGCATGCTTTCTGCAAAACCGGCGAATGAAAGTTTTTCCAAAAGAGGTTGAACGAATTTTGTTATGCGAGAGCTGTTGTTTTCCTTGATGAGAGGCAAAATGGCGATTGCGCTTGCCTCGACATATCCGGCAACGGCATTGCAACCGGTGGCCAGCTCTTCTTGAATGAGGGCTGTCTCGAAGAAAGGCAGGGACAACCCGCCTGCACTTTCAGGCGCCATCACATTGGTTAGTCCGGCTTCGAATGCCTTGCCCAAGACAACGAGAGGAGCATCCCCGCTCTCGTCGAAATGGGCTGCTTTTGGGGCCAGCTCGCGGACCGAAAAATCGCGGGCCAGCTTTTGAAATTCCTTTTGGTCTTCACTTAAATTGAATTCAGACATATTTGTGCCTATAACCGACTAAATGGATGGAAGGCATATTCTAGTGGTTATCAGGCTGTATCTCAACAAATAAGGCATGTTTGCGCCTTTTCATAAACTGTGGTTTATACAAATGTGAAAAGGCTTCTCTTGACCAGTGATGCAA
>JAYRNY010001229.1:0-4413 GCA_041911975.1 bacterium
TGTTGACCGCTGATTGGTGCAAGTACGCAAAGAGATTTGAGCCGACATTCAAAAAAGTGGGAGAAGAATACAAAGACAAAGTCGACTGCGTGATTATCGATATTGAAAAACCCGAGCGAAAAGAAATGATGGACTCCTACAATTCACTCTTTAGGCGAATGTATGGCAGCACGGGAGTCCCTTGTTTCGCATTCGAATGCAAACACGGAGTCGTGCAGACAGCAGTTTTCGGAGAACTCACAGAGGAGGAGTTTCGCAAGGGATTGGCGCGTCACCTGAAAGACATCGCTGAAAAGGGCGACCCCGATTAGGAGCACGAGGTGCTCTTGAGTCAATCGTTCCCTTGTATCATCTTGCAATGACTTCCTCGGACAATATGACTTTCTCGATTAAATCAAACAAGAGTGATCGTGCGTTTTTTCGGTTTAGATTGCTGCCGGAATTAGTCTGAGCTCAGGAAGTTCCACAGGAATTTCTTCGAACCGTCACTTGGGCCAAATTGAGCTGATGAACCGGAGCCCTCAGGTACGATGAACATCGCATCGCCATTCTTATCGACGCTCTTTACCAGAAGCCCGTCCTGGCTCGCCTCGAGCACGAACGTCGATTTGTCCATGCCGAGAATGGGAGAGCCGTCGCTGACTGATGGATGTGGTTGGAATAGCAGGCCTTCGTTCTCTCCGGCAAGCCTAATCGTGTAGCGGTTTGTCGGTTTGTTCGTAATCGGGTCTATCGTGCGCTTGATCGCCCACTTTTGTGTTCCGCCCCTGTTAAATTCGACAGCGGAAACACTCTGCCCGAGCGAGGGCGCACCCGGTTGAAGTGCCTCATGGTTCAAAGCGCTTATGATGAAATAGTTGCCGGTGTTGGGGAGGGCATCGACAGTCGTGCTAACTGCGGCATCAGCACTAGTGCTGAGGAAGTTCCAGCGGAATTTCTTGGAGCCATCACTCGGACCAAACTTAGTCTCTGTATTACCTATTGATTGAGGCGCAATAAAAAGGGCATCTCCGTTTTTCTCCACGCTCTTGAATAGAAACCCATCCGGACCAGGCTCGAGCGTGAATGTAGATTGCTCCATTCCCAGAATTGGAGGTCTATCAGCAACCGATGGGTGCGTTTGAAAATTCAGCTCTCCGTTCTCTCCATCCAGCTTCATTGTGTAGCGATTGAGCGGCTTTTTGGTGATCGGATCAATCTTGCGGTCGAGCTTCCACTTTTGGGTACCACCTCTGTTAAATTCGACGGCGAAAATATTTTGCCCAAGCGACGGAGCATTCGGCTGTAGCGCCTCCGTGCTGGCGGCATTGATTACGAAATAGGTGCCGGAATTCGGTAACTTGTCGAGTTGGACGGATGCTGAATTCGTCTGCGAATATGCCGGTAGACAAGCGCTGAGAAGTATTGCAAAAAGCGCAGGCACAGCCTTCAGGACTCTCATGTTTCAACCCTCCAGTACACAAGTCAGTCTGACGCAAGGTGAAACAGTATAACAGCCAATGCTTTTGAGAAATCAAAAGCATTGGCTGCCGGCATCCACGGAAAAGGTTTTGGCTAGTCTTTTATTTCGATCCACTTGCCCATGTCGTCGATGTTGTGGCGCGTGGTCACATTGCCTTTTGCATCACGCCAATCGCTGTAAATCATCCTTCCTGTGCGAGGGTTATAATCCCAGCTGCGAGTGCCCTTACTGCCATTGTCGCCATATCTTTTTTCTTTGTGCACCATGTCGCCATTGGCGTTGTACTTGACTGTCTCTTGCGATTTATCGTTGTAGATGAAGTCTTCCTGCTGGATTTTGCCTGTCTGAGCGTCATAGGTTCTGTGCACTTTTCCGTTAGCACTAGTCTCGTCGGCAAGTTTCTGTTTGCCTGAGTTTCCATCGTATTCTTCATGCAATTGTTTGCCCCATGATGTTTTCTCGTCGTGCGAGATTTGCTTGCCAGTTTTTGGGTCGTATGAATAACGATCTTCATCGAATGAAGCTTTGAAAGACGTGCCGTGAAGCGTTGTCGATTGATCCATTTTGTAAGTAGTCTTTCCGTCGGCGTTGCGTTCTCTGTACTCGACGTTGACGTATTGCTCGTAAGAATTCTTGGTGTTGGTGGTATTCAGCTCGGATTTTATCTTGCCCGTGCTCTTGTCCAATTCGACGTGCTCGACGAATACGGAGTCACCTGACTTAGTTGTTCTTTCCACAGCTTTCAAATCTCCCGTGTCGAAAAAATCAATCTTGGGAAGAGATGGGTCTGGCTGTTGCTTCATGTCCCAGGCAATCTGTCTGGCGACTGCCAGGCGATCTGCGTCGCTCAGGTTGTGCAGTTCTTTGCCTAGATATTCCGGCAGGTAGCCTTTCTGTGCGTGCTGTTCGAATTCCTTTGCCGTCGCGACTACATCGATGCCCATTTTAGTTTCTCCCTTCTAATCGCCAGCGCCCGCTGGTAGTACCGTGAGACCGACTTTAACGGGGAGTTGTATCCAATTTGTTTATCCGGCTGGTTCAGTTTTTCCACTCTTATCTGGACAGCGTTTCCGGGCTTAGAAACAAATAGGCGGAAGGGTTTTGATCCTCGAGACTCTGCTGTATGATCTCGACTGCCTGCAGGATAGATCTGAGTAAAAACGATGGGAGAGGATCGCAAAGAATATCCAGTCAAAGTCGAGTACGAAGCGTACGTCATTCCAGTTGTTGGAATTTATTTCATAGCTGCCGCGGCTATTGGGTTTGTTGTCTGTATGTTCATGATAATGGGCGGTTACATGCTGCACATCCCTGATTTTGTCGCCATGACTGTGGTTTTCGGAGGAGCCGGCGGCGTCGTCGTTCTGTGGATAAAGCATTTGCGCCGCGTTCACACCGGGCGCAAAATCGTGTTGGACGACCAGGGCATCACTTACTATAAATTTTCCGACGATAAGAGGTTCGTTTCCTGGGATTCAATAGACGAATTCAAGATTATGGACGGCTATGAGAATGAGAATCCGAGCTACTGTGAAGTCTTTGTAGGAAACAAAAAGAAGCTGAAGTTCGAGCACTCGGATTTTGTAGGGGCTGATCTCATCAATACTGTGAAGCAGAAGATTCCCAGTAAAGTAAAAGAGTTCGAATACTAACTGTTTCAGGTTCGTCTGTTATTTCTTCTGCGCACCTGTGCGCTCATTGCTTAAGTCCTTCACGACTATTGCGCGCAGGTCCTCATAGCTGGGCATCTTTGTCGTTATGCCCAGGAGCCACTGACCCTTTTCGTTGAAGCCGCCAATTGAATACGTGTGTCGCGCATTTTGATGCGAAAAGCCATCATCCCGCGAAGTTTAGACTCGCCTGAAAAATTGCTGCCGCTTTGTCAAATTTTGCCCGGTCGTTTGACTCTAGCGCGTCATTCAGCAATGTTTTCGCAGTCTGGAATTGAGAATCCGAATCGGCTGCAAAGGTCGCAATTGTGATCGTGATGGTTGTAAACAGAAGGGCGATAAGAGCTAGCTTTATCGTTCTACGCGACATAGCCAGTTTGGCGCTCTTACTGCGCTGACTCAGTACCCTTGTACTGCGGGGGTTCCATGATTCGCTTGTCTCCGATCTCGATCATTAATTCTGCGATGCAATATGTGTTTTCAATAAGTGCGGTGAACTGCTTGCGCATTCTGTCATCACTCAGATACGCGTCTCCGTGGCGCATATTAGGCACTTTAAGCTCTTCCGATACGATAATTGCGGCCATGATATGGCGCATAGCGTATATATCCATTGTGTGCTCTCTCCTTGACCGGCAGGATGTGCTTACGGAAGCATACTCCAAAACAAGGTTAAAATCTGTGCCAGTCCATATGTTTCGACGGAATTTTCGTGACTGGTGCCATTGATTCATAACGCGGTCGGTTAAGCGCGGAGACAAGATTGTGGCGATGATTTGCCTCGAAAAAATCGGATAATATGCGAATGCGCCAAATACGCAAAAGTTTCCTCATCCTTCATTCGGCTTGGTGTATCCGAAAACGGGCAACTTCATATCGTTCGTTTTGAACATGCATTCGGCTGTGCTTCTCGCCAAATGTTTGGGCGCGTTTCGTAACTCTGTGAAATTTCCGTCCGAAGGAATTGCAGTGCCGAGTGAAATCAAAGGCGTAGATTTTTCCGACCGGCGAAATTTTTGGAAACACGGTTATCCCGGCATCATGATCACTGATACGGCTTTTTATCGGTATCCGCACTATCATGAGCAAACGGATACGCCTGACAAAATCGACTACGAAAATCTCGCGCGTGTTGTGACCGGCCTGATTGGAATGGTTCGCTCGCTGGCAAAATAGCTTAGAAAAGCATATTGGGCTTCCATAGCCCATCGGCTTGGCGTTTTTCGCCAAGTTCCAGCATCAAGTCTGCAATGCAGTATGCATTTTCAATTAAAGGCGTAA
>JAYRNY010001230.1:0-3691 GCA_041911975.1 bacterium
TTCAGAGCAAAGCCAGAAGATCTATGATTTCAGTTACGATGTCTTCCAATGGTTCTTCCGAACGGATGAAGAACATGGTCACCTTGATGGTCACGGTCACGTATGCGTCAGATCAAGACGCGGGTTCACGCGAGCACAGGGTCTTGAGGGGGACGACAACGCCTGGCAGGAGCTTGAAGATCTGTTCGTTTCTTATGGCGGTTTATTCAGTTATGTAGAAGTGTTGAAGGATACGCGATATACAAGGGGTGATGAATCGTTCGTTGAAGCGCTGACAAGCATCTACTCAAATATGATGCTCGACTATGACACAGCCACAATGGCAATGAGAGTGGCAATGAAGATCATGGGCGGCAACGAATGCGCTAAGCTGTTCGATGAGTGGTTGAAGTCGCGCTCAGCATGAATTGTCCCAACGACCCCGCGAACAGTCCGACGCTGCACATGGTCGTCCACTTTCAAGTCAAAGGGCGCAAGCTAATTGGGTCTGACGATATAAATGGGTAGGAGCACGGTCGTGCAGTAACTTATATCCGCTTGATTGAGTCTGCGTTTTCGATCCGATCGCTTCGATGACTGCTTTCAATTTCTATGATTCGCGAAATGAACTCAGGGAAATTGGTGAGTTTGGTGACGCGCCAATAACCTTCCATCTTGTGCATTTGTACGTCAAGATTGAAATCCTTGTCGTGCTCTTTGTTATGCAGCACCACTGTAACTTTGGCGTCCCTGCCATCACTTCTGACGTTTTCAACTCTCTTGAACTCATTCTTGCTCAAGCAGATGCGACGATCGACGGCACCAAGAGTCATCTCCGGATCCACACCGTCTTTATTCACAGACTGGCTGATGCTTCCTTTGTCAACTAACTCGTACAAGTCGCTCTTCATCTGTGCCACCAGTGGCGGTTTGAAAATTCCCGAAATTCCTGCCGTTACCCAGCGGGCGATCATGCCATTACCCATCGCTTCCTTGAAGGGTCTCGTCAGCAGGTCGTCTACCATCACATCGGCAAATTCGTCAGTATCGACATACTTGTCGAATTTCTTCCTGTCATGGGACTTGATTGCGTCTTTCACCTGGCCGATCGCATACTCCGGCGTCGAAGTTACGATGAAGTACGCACCGCACGCAAGTAAAGCAATAACAGCCAAAACAACTGCGCGGAGAAGCATTTTGATTTTAAACTCCTGAGTGAAACTGACAGTTCCAGCATATATGGATTCAGGAAGAACGGATAAAAGCCTGTTCAAGACAGGAAGAACTATCTGCTGTTGCCTCGCGCGTCTTTTTCTTCGTTCTTGTCGGCGAAGATTAAATGTCGGAATCGCTTGCTAGAATTAGGCTTCCGGCATTTTGTGGCTGGACGCACATTCTTAATCAATTCAGTAGCAATTCAGCTCTGTGACGGGGTTACCGCAAACGTAGGGGCGGCATCTTGCCGCCTAGTGTCGGCGAGCCGCCGGCACACCGAGCCGCCCATGTGTCCTTTTAATACTTAAAGCCGCCAATTAGCCAATTTCCCGCCCTATATTTAGCGAGTAAGTATAATTGGACTGCCGGGACGTCATGCCTGCGGAAAGAATCGATGTTTTTGAAGTTGCTAGAGCTTTTGCAGCTGGATTCTAGTGAAATAAATCCCAGTCCTGAGGTGGCAACCGCCCGTCATGCCCGCGCTGGTTTTTACGTGGCAGCCGCTGCGAGCTTGATTGTCGCAATAGCGTGTTTTTTCAGCCTTCTTCCATTTATCCCGGTGTCTAACTGGACCAGAGTCGAGGGGGCGCTTGTGAAGGCTGAGATTAGTAGCAGCGAGCATGCTCCAGCTCTCAAGGTCACCTACAAATACAGGGCCGGAGGTAAAACAATTACTGCCACTGAGATTCAACCGGTAGATGTTGTTCGTGACAAGATGCAGGTTATTGAAAAAGCAAACCTTTCGGATTCTCAGGTCCTTCAAGCGACAAAAAGCGATCTTGAACAAGGCACGAAGTTTTCAGTTTATTACAATCCATATGCTCCCATAGAATCTAGACTCTCAAAGACAGCTCATGGACAGCTCACGCCGTTTGCAGTTTTCATTGGTTTATGTTTCTGTCTGTTTCTAGGTGCTGTTTTGAAACTGATTTACCCCGGCGTTTCTGCAAAATCTGCCGCTATCAATGACTTTCACAATAAAGCACAAGCTGAACAGTCTAGTGCCGAGAATAATCGAAAAAGAAATCAAGAAATTATTGACGCTCTTGGTGAAAAGAATTTTTCTGAGAAGCCTCAATCGAGTTCAGAAGCACCACTAGCAATACCGCTAGATAGCTCCGCTGCTGATACCATTCATGATGGCGCAACAATCAACATAAAGCAGAGCGAGAAAGATACGCTTTAAGATGCCCGGCCGAAGCCGCAAAGCCTGGCACGTTTTTCTCACTTGACTTTCACTCTCGAATCACGCAACATCTGGTATGTTGGAGACATAATCTTACTATCGGCTGTATCTCTTACTAGTGAAAGTACTTACCTACGCCTTGCTGACTTGCTTTCTTTTATCGATGGAAAGCGAGGCTTTTGCGCAACCGAGAGTCCAGTACCCCAATCGCGGCGGTCTAGCCCATCCGGCATCGACGCAGATAAACGAGGGAACAATCAGCCCGAGCGCTCGAGGCGACAGCTCGAATAGTTTTGGATTGCCCGTCACACCTATCGGTCCAAACGTGCGCGCGGGCGATGTCAGCCGCAGCGACCTAAATCATATCCGAGCCGCACAGTCAGGCGGCGGTGCCAACGCGGGCAGTAACTCGAAAGGCAACCTGCTTCGTACGGATGTGCCTCAAGTCAACCCTGATCTGCCGTCTGCTCCGATTGGTCCTCATGTGCGAGCAGGAGACATTAGTCGCTCGGATTTGAATCAGGGTCGCGGAACCGGCAATCAACGACTGACGAATCCCGGATTACCTGCTGCGCCCATTGGGCCTCATATGCGCGCAGGAGACATCGACCGAAGCGATCTTCATCCGCATAGATTTGATAGCAACCAGAAGTTTTGGAACAGAGGAAAACCATCTGCGAACAATCGTCGTGTAGCTTTGCCTGAGGCGCCACAGCCTCCGACTGCTACTTACAAGAATGATCCTGCTACGACGCCTGAGCGTTTTTAGCGTTGCTTGTGCCAGCGGATGGTTGAGTTTTTGACGTTGGGCGCCAACTCGTGTGCTTTCGCCCTCAAGGGTGCAGCTTCTGATTGCCGCCCCGCCTGCTCCAGCAATTTCGCATAACGGATGTACACGGCGGCGGTGTCATCAGGCTTGTTCTTTGCCTCAACAATCGCAACACTCTTTTTCATCGCTTCAATGGCTTGATCGTATTTCTTCTGCTCTGCAAGCGAGAGCGACAATCTTTCCCAATTCCAATTTGTTTCCTTGCACGCTGTCAGTTGTTGCAGATACTTTTCCGCAAGGTCATAACGATTTTGCAGTTCATAGTAAGAGGCAATGTTTTCCAGCGGCGTTTCTAATTTCGGAGAGTTTGCAGGCAAGGTCGATTGCAGCTCGGACAAGGTTTTGAGGAGAGTCTCCTCGCTTTCGACATTCTTGGTATCAGGCGTATGCTCGATTGCTGTGTTGCCGCACGAAGACAACTCTAGTACGCAGCAAAATAGCAGCGTGCACACTGCAGATTTACGAGCAAAATTCATCCAGAA
>JAYRNY010001231.1:0-3465 GCA_041911975.1 bacterium
GCGCTACTGGCCGCTGGGCTTTTCGCCTGCCATCCCCTGCACCCGGAAGTGGTCAGCTGGATTATTGCCCGCGTCGACAGCGTCTGCACGACTTTTCTCTTTCTCTCGCTGTGGTTGTATCTTCTGGCGAGCAACGAGCAGGCGAAAAATGAAACGGCTGCTCCAGTCGCCGGCAAAACGCGCGCCGGCGTTTTTCAAATTCTCAGTCTGATTTCCTTCGCGTTGTCTCTCATGTCCAAAGAGATGGCGATAACTTTGCCGCCGACCATCTTTTTGTACGAAATCGTCAATTCGAGCCTGACTCAAAAGAGCTGGCAGGAAAAATTCACAGGCGCCTTCAAAGCATGCAAATGGCACATTGCCATGCTTTTGCTCTATATCGGCTTGCGAGCGATAGTGCTCGGCACTCTTGTCGGCGGCTACACCGGGTCAGTCGGAGAAGGACTCAAAGGCAGTGTGTTTAAACGATGGTTTCAAGAGGGCTGCCTGCTGCGCCTCATTCTGCCGTTCAACGACGACGTGACGCCAGCCAGACATCCGATCAGGCTGATTTTCAAACTGATGACGGTCGGCGCGATTGGCCTTGCTTTTTTGCGAGTAGCGAGTAAGAGCAACAAACAAAAGCCCTGGCCGCTTGCCGTTTCACCGTACCTGGTATTTGCGCTCGGCTGGATTCTCATCGCTCTCGCGCCGACTATTCAGGTATTCGACATTACGGCCAATTTGCAGGGCGGTCGATTCGTCTATCTTGCCACCGCCCCCCTGGTACTCATCATTTCGGCTCTTGTTTTTGGTTGCGGAGACAGACAAAACAAGCATGGCAATCTCGGCCTCGTCAGCGCGCTGAGCTTTGCTCTGGCAGGTCTTTTCCTGGTCAGCTACACATGGCTGGCCGCTCAGAACAACAAGCCCTGGCAGGAGGCATCACGCGGGGTGAGAAACCTCAGAGCCGGTGTTGAGAAAGCACTGGAAGGTCAACCGCCTGCAGCAAAAATCGCTCTTCTCAATTTGCCGCCGCATAATAAAGGCGCGCACATGCTCTACAACGCAGCTATGTTCGGCGTTACTCTCAAGCCGCCTCTGTCAAAGACAGATTTGACGCAAAGGGTTTATACATTCGAGCCGGTGACATTCGGCGATGCGAATTTATTCAATCGTAACCGATACCAAGACTTGCTTGCCGACAAAGACCTGGCCGGTGTTTTTGTCTGGGACAGCGCGCAACAAAGACTGCTGCCTCTGATGAGTTGGCAAAAACGCAGCGGAGCTGAAAATGGCGGCAGAAGCTCACCGCCGGTCGTCGACTTGCAGCCAGGCAGCGGCGTGCTCGAAGGCAGCAAGGTGCTTAATTCACCCGTCTTCGATGTGTCTTCCGCTGACTTCGACTTCATCGATCTTGAATTGAAAGCAGAGCCGAGCGATGCAAAACCGATCGGCTCTGATGCGATTCTCGTGATGTATTGGTCCGGCGCGACTCATCCAATGTTCGACTCATTACACCAGATTGCTGTTCCAATTAAGCAGCCAGGTCAATTCGAGAAGTATCGCTTTTCTGTCGGTGAGTTGAAGACATGGGTGAGCGAAGACCGAATTACTGGACTGCGTCTCGACACCAGCAATAAGCCGATGAGACTCTCCGTAAAATCGGCACGCGTGATCGATGCAAAAGACGAGATTCCCTCACTTTCAATCTCGCCTCAGTGCAAGTCCCACATAGACTCAAACGGCACCATCTATACAAGTGACGAGCTTGGGCCGATTGTCTATGATGCCGGCAAGATCAAGAATGCAAAATCCGTCCGTTATGAAATCAGCTCACCGGACTCATGGTTCGAGCACTACACAGGCACACTCAGAGACCAGGCGCCGTCTGAGCACATCTCCACGTCCGGTCAGTTTGATCAACTGCAGTCTTCAAGCACGCTCGTTCATTTAGACGCCCTCAGTGCTCAAGGTTTTTACGAATTTCGCATAATGGCTCTTGATGCGGCAGGAAAGCCTCTCGGCTATGTTTCAAACCCAATCAATTTTCAGTTTGGCGGCAGTGCTGCGAAAGGCAAGAAAGGACGAAAATGACAACGGCGCCATCAATAGAACAAGAAATAAATAACCTCGATCTCGAACCCGCCAAACCCGATTTACTGTCTGTGAAGACTCAGATCATTATTGGCGCAATTTTGGCTGCAGTAGTTTCGTTTGCCATTTACACGCCGACCATTGCAGTGGGTTTTCTGCACGATGACTTCCTACATCTGGACTACGTGGCTAGAGCAATTCTCAAAGGCGATGTCCATGACTTTCTGGCTAACTTTTACAGCAACTGGGGCGGCTCGGATTTGATGCGCAGTTACCGCCCTTTGGTTTCTCTGTCGATTTTCACGGACTTTCTCGTTTTCAAAACGCACGCAGCCGGATATCACGTCACCAATATTATTCTTGTCTGCTTGTGCTCACTTTTTGTGGGTCTGATTGCTTCCGAGATCAGTGGCGCCTACGGTAATAGAATGCGCGCCGTCACAGCGATCTGGGCAACCTTGCTCTTTTCCGCCTATCCGCTGCATGTTGAATCAGTCGCCTGGATAATCGGGCGTGTCGATCTTCTCTGCACTCTCTTCTACCTTGCAGCGCTCTACTATTTCTTGCGCTTGAGACTAATTGAAGAAAAACCCTACATCTGGCTTTCGGTTGGCTGTTTTGCGCTGTCACTACTGAGCAAAGAAATGGCGGTGACACTGCCTGCGGTTGCGACAGTATTTGCCCTACTTGTTCCCGATCGATTGGGTAATTCAATACAAGATTCAGATCGCTTTTTGATCAAGAACATCATTCGGCGTCCGACCAAGCTGGAGTGGGAGGCAATCGGCTACCTCTGGGGTATGCTCGTCATCTTTGCGATATTGAGAACCATTCTGCTTGGCAGCGCCATCGGCGGTTATGGAGGCTCAGGACTGGCCCTGATTCTGAGCAGTTTTGCCAATAAGAGCGCCCTTCTCAAAATCGTAGTACCTGCCAATGAAGAAGTTCTGCCGCTCAGCAAACAACTCATTACGATTGCTTCGGTCGTGTATCTGGGAGCATTTGCTTTCGCCGCCCTTCGCTGCCTGGTCACGCCGTCGTTGATCAGATGTTTTGCCGCCCTGGCATTGTTTGCCGGCATCGCTCTTCTGCCTACTTTCCAGGTATGGAATATCGCGCCTAATCTGTCCGGCTCGCGGCTGTTCTTCCTTTCATCGTCCGCGCTGGCAATTGGGCTCGCGCTGGCCTTCGTTCCCAATGAAGACTCGATTGACAAAAAATCAGTCAAAGCAGCATCCTTTGTGGGCACTCTTTTTCTCGCCTTCACTCTTGTTCTCTTTTGCTACATGGCGCACAAAAACGTAAGCACATTTGTGGAAGCAGGAGAGCGATTGCAACACCTGAAACAGGAACTTGTAGGCATCGCCAAAAACAATGCAGCATCTAAAC
>JAYRNY010001232.1:0-6393 GCA_041911975.1 bacterium
ATCTAACATTGATCTAGATCTGATCACCAACCTTGCAGAACCGCTCCGCTAGCCAATCGGCTGCATAGCGATCGCACGAAGCTTTCCACCACAGAGACCTCTTTCGCCCGATACCCTGAGCACTGAAATGCTCTGGAGAATGCTGGAAATAGTAGTGTTTGAGAGGTTTTTTAGGTTTTTGTGGTTTTCGCGGTTGGTTGCAATAAGGAACGTTGAATTCAACCTAAAGAAATCGCCGAGCGCTGGCAATTCTTGATAATCTAGAAGATTTTGCCGGCGCTTTGCATGGAGTTTTGGGCACCTCTTAATGCCAAAAATGACCACGGGCTCACATTTCGTCGCTCTTAGAATCTTAAATACGGGGTAGTTTTTGGGCAATAGAAAGTCGCCAAGAAGCTACACTGGCTCCCCAAAATGCATGATTAGCACCACGCAATGCTTAGCGCATTCGCGCTTTCTTGGCAACCCTGAGATATTTCTAAGTTATATAAAGCAAGTTGCGAGTTGTTGCGTGCGCTCGGCCGGACATCTTGCGCGCTCAGGCTGGTTTTCAACAGCAACAACACCCCTTCCTATGGATCTCAAATGGAACACCGCCACCCTCAAACATCTGAACGGGCAGCGCGAGAACCGGCAGCAAAAAAACCGACAGTAAAAGAAACCGGCAGCGAGATGTACCAGCTCAGTGACTAAACCCCGAGTACAGCGTCAGCATTGCCACTTGCGCTATCCATCAAGCGGAGATTTAATCGCGACAAAGGGCGAGATTTCTCGGAATTTGCCGTTTTAGATCGGTCAAGAAGAAGTATGAACAGTTGTCAGCATTGACAGTCAAAACTTCACGAAATCGATGTTTCAACCTAACCAAACACAATGCTGAGCAAGAACGTGCCTTGATGCGAGCCGGGGACGCAAACCATGCGTCCTGGATAAAGAGATTCATCCACAGAGCGAAACATCATTGAACCCAGATCGCCAATTTTTGCCTGTGTCAGTTTTTGAGGAAACACTGCGGCACCATCCACCAACAGGTTTGAAACCAGCATTCCACAGGTGTTCTCAAAACCCAACGCTTTTTCAGTAGAACTGTCTATAGATCGTATAGCGCCCGACTCATCGACAACAATTTGACCAACTGGCAGAGTCTCGATTGTTGTGCGGCAGTGCCTGACGCTCGAAGCAATCATCACTTTTGCATTGTTGAATTGAGGAAATTCAGACATGACATTCCAGCCGGAACAATTGCAAATTGCGCAGCGAAAAAAATTCGCAGCACAAAGCTTGCGCAGCATTCCGAAAAATCGTGCAGCTTGGACCCACGCAAGAAGCCCTAACAAAACCGGTTGACGCTCACGCGACAACTCAGCCTGCCGCCTCTCAGTGCAGGCATATTTGAATTTTTTTGTGAAAACGCAAGGCAACGAAGACGCTAAAACGTCCTGCTGATGCGTGTTTGATCGGGAGATGGACAAGCGGACTTACACTATCCGCATATCAACTCTGACAGGATTTCGTGGAAAAGTTGTGGAATTTGAGCGCAAAAAGCTTAAATCTGAGCTTCGAGTTACGACTGCGCTTGCAAAAAGTCGAGGGATAACCCTGAGTCCACTTCCGTATGTATTCCACATCGCAGGCTGTTTTTCTAGTTTATTCTGAAGCAAACACTTACTAGAGGTACAACCTATGAAGATTTCTTCCGCTCAAAGGCGGCGGCTTTCTGCTGCGCTTTTACTATTGGGCTCGACTTTTCTAATTTCAGGATGTTCAGATTCAAACGCTCACAAAGTCAGCAAAGAAGAGTTGCAGCAACCAAGAGGAGTTGTGGTCTATGCAATAAAAGACGTACCCGAAGGAAACACGATTGAACTCGATGCCCTGGAAGAACGAGAGATGGAAGTGTCCAAGATTCCTCAAGATGCACTGATGAGCGCCGGCGTGATCGCAGGTCGTATAGCGAAATACGGCATTTCATCCGGACAAATCATAAACCAGCACGACATTGCTCCACGCATCGGAGGAAACTCTGTCAGCCTCCGCTTCAGAGATTCAGACTACGCGCGCATAGAGCAGCAGGCAGTTCAACGTAACATGTCTCCTGATGACATTGTGCGAATGTGGATCGAGGATAAGCTTGATGAATGAGTTTGCGGGTGTGTTCGAATCTAGCTAATTTTTGTGTCTTGATGTCCACGCCGGCATAAGGAGCATGATACATTCCGCTGGCTGCACGATGCCAGCCAGATATTCTTCCATTGCAGCCCAGGATTCAGTGTAATCCGGAAACTTTAATGGCAGACTACTTGATTATGACTGAGACGTTCTTGGACTCGATCGGACCGCTGGTTTCTTTGAACAGCATAGTCAAAAGCTCGCGATAAATGCCGTAAAGCGGTATGCGCTTCGCCACTTCGTCGCGCAGCGTGTCGCGGGTGAATTTGAACGATCGGTGCGACGGGCCCGCCATGTGATCCAGCTCCAGGTAATAATTGCCGAGTGGTTGGATTTGAATCTCGAACAAGCAGTCGTTCCATTCGACGACGCTCTTGATGGCGCGCCAGCCAGTGCGTTTCATCTTGCTGGGGTCGCAGGTCAAATAGTCTTTGGTTTCGATAAACGCCAGAAGCGGATGGGAAACGTCCTCATTTACCGGTAATCCGACCTCGTCCAGCATGCCGGCAAGTGTTGCATTAATATCGCCCACCATGAGGTTTTTCAACGTCTCATGCACGGCCATGCAGGTTACGTCATCTTCGCAGACTATTTTAATTCCGAATATGTCTTTGACGAATTTGCTGTACTGGCGCAATTGTTTATCACGCGCGACCAGTTCATCCAATCCAAAAATCTCGTCGGCAACCTTGTTGGACAGCTCTTCTTCAGCCTTAACCCGGCTGGTGAGGCGATTTACGCCGGTGATTGGGCGAGCCAGCGGAATGTACTCGACAAAGTTGGCGGCAAGCGCCAGAGGCACCCAGGAGCGGTCACGCTGGTAGCGGAAATTGTCCAGCATGTGATTGCCCAGGTCGATGTCGGTTACCGAATAGAGAGTCTCGCGATTGATTCTTTCGCGGATGAGAAACTGCCGATTTTCTTCGCCCGGCAAATAGCCGATCACGTTGCTGTGCAGCTCAAAGTCGCCTTCGAGCATGATCGACGCCAGCAAATGCGCTAATAAATGGAGGCGGCGCTCGCCGTCCAGAATGTCTTGCTTGAATGCCTCGCGCACCTTCTGAACGAAATCGCGAGAGAACTCAATTGTCAGATGCTGCTCTGGATTGGCTTCCTGTTCGCTCTTTTTCTGCGCGAGATAAGCGATGAACTCATGCAGGACAGGAGAATTCATCGCCAGAAGCAACGGTGAATTTGAAATTGGAAAGTCTACAGAATTGTTCAAGAGGGACTACCTAGCAGAGCGCCTGCCATCTGGCACTATATTCTGCCTCAAACCGTGAAAATGCAAGCAATTTCACGGGGATATTTAAGAGATATGTTTACCTTGATTCTCCGGGAGCAAAATCTCAAAACCACAGCTGTGAGACTTCAATAGGCCGTCGTGAAGCCTTCCGGAGTAGTACCAAATACAGTGTCAGACAAATGGCGAACGGCGCCGGTAAGTATTCGGCCAGCACAGGTTGCGAAACACTGATGGCAGCTGCGTTTTTGATACGGTTAACGCCGTGCGTCCACCCTGCAATAGAGGGCCTGGCTTGGGCGAATACCTACCAGTTCGGCAAGTGTTACTATACATTTTAATAGCCTCGCTGCCAAAACGAAACGAGAAGAAGACCGGGCTGGTGCCCGGCTTCTCTCGAATCGCAATTGCGCTTAGCTGGCGGAAACAGGCTTGCGGGCGATGATCTCGAAGTAGTTGTAGTGCGTGGTTGCACCTTCGTGCTCAACCGCGTGGCTGAACTCTTCCAGGTGAAGCACTGCCAACCCGGAAAGCATCGCTTCGAGTTCGCTCCTGGTGCGTCGCACTACATGGTTCATGCCCTTATAGTGCTCCGGACCGAAGAGCTGTCCGACGAAGTATCCGCCCGGCTTAAGAGACGATACGACCGCCTGCCAGACAGAATCGAACGTGTCGGCAGGCCCGTACGGCAGCGAAAGCAGCGCGGCAACCAGACTTGCGTCGGTCCACGATGCGTCAGCAAACGATGCAACCCTGGTCTCCAGGTTGTCTTTGAACTGGCTCGACTCCGGACGTGCCAACAAGCCGTCGATACCGGCCTGGCTGAAGTCGATTGCCAGAACGCGCCAATTGCGGCGCAAAAGCTCGACCGTGTCTTTGCCGGTGCCGCAGCCGAGATCGACAGCCAGGGCGGGAGAGCCGGCGGCAGTCTTCTCAGCGGCGTCCGCCTCGATCAGGTCCAGAGCCTTTAGAAGGAGCTTGGACGGACCGGCTTTGGCTGCCTCCACCATCTGGTAGTAAGGCAGAAAGTCGTCCGGCTTCAGCGAGGTGGACGTGTCCATCTCTTTGCCTCACTTTCAATTGCTTTTACTACGAACTGCGACTCAGAAAGCCGCAGCACGCTGACGTCTGGCCAGACGCGCTTCCGGCACGCGATGCGTGCGGAAGACCCAATCCCAGAACGGCAGAAGAATGTTGTATTGCGTGTCGGGATACTCGTGATGCTGCTGATGACGACGCTCGAGATACCTGAACAAGGGGTTTTTCGCGTAGAACCACCCACTTGCGCGATGCATTTCGAGGTGCACCAGCCACCACACGATGCTGTAGACAACAGCGAACACGCCGGCGACGTAGACCGTCAGCGGGTCGACATACCAGACGATGGGCGCCGTCGGCAACCCGACGATTGCCGCAGCAATCAGGATGTCGGCCAGAGAATCGTCCGGCGAGTCATCCGTGTGCCTGTAGCCGCGCTTATGATGCAGCGACATGTGATTGCCGCACAGCCTCTTCAGAAACTTGCTTTTCAGCCAGCGCGCCAATCTCATGCGATGCATGAGAAATCGGTGCGTGACATACTCGTCAAGCGAGAAAAGAAGGTACACGAACATCAGGCTCAGCGCGAGATGCAGAGCCAGGTTCGCTGCTACATGCAAGAGCAACATTTTGCGTTCCCTTTTAGGTTCGCGTGAATCGATGACTCCCATACGCAAGCGAGCCAGGGAAGACCCCGGCGTCGCTTACGCATGGAAGCGGTGGTAGTCAGCTTTTAGAGCTTACCGTCAGCGCTCGCCTCGCACACTCCGCAGCACTTCCTCGATGGGGAAGGCGTAGGGAACGAGCTGGCCGAGCGTCAGGCAGAGGATGCTGCCATCCTTCGGCTCCTCGCCGATGATGTGCATGTCGTATCCGAACTCGCCGAGGAACTGGCGGCAGTTGCAGCACGGCCACGGGTCGGAGCCCTTGGGCGCGTACACCGCCACAGCCAGGATGGCGTGGAACTGGTCGACACCGTGGGCGGCAGCGCGCTTCATCAGCCCGCTGGTCAGCGCCTTGGTGACGGCGGACTCTTCGGCGTGGATGGTCTGCGAATAGCCGCAGTTTTCCACGTTGAAGCCCGTGTAGATCTGCCCGTCGAACGTGAGCGCCGCGGCGCCGACGTTATACTGCGAATAGGGCTGATATGCATCTTCGCTCGCCTGCTTGGCGGCGTCGATGACGCGTCGATAAAGCGCCTCGTCAGCCTTCGCGACCTTGATCATCTTGGGAAGTATGACCTTCGGGCGGGCGGTACGAATGGTGATGGGAGCGTGCGCGTGGTTCGTGTCGTTACACGAACAAGTGCCTTTCTTGCTCATAAGTTTTCCTTGTGCTGTGCCAGCCTTAGCTTAGCAAACAGCTTTTAGAGGCCCAAGTGGACCCCCGGCGACTGATTTCGCCGGGGGCTGGCGCCGAACTCGCTGAGTTCTAACGCCTGTTCCTCCGCCTGAGCAGCGCCTTGAAGACGCTGTTCAGCAGGGAGACAGAGATCGTCCACGGAATGATGCAGATGAACCAGTCGACGAGAACCTGAAAAAACCAGTCCCTATCGCCGACCAGCCACTTCGGAAGCCACGCTACAGCCGCACCGGCCCAACCCCAGCACAGCCAGAGCATACCGGCGAGGATGGCGATTGACAGCACGCACCAGAGCGCGAACAGCCAATCGCGAGCGGTCATTGCGCCTATTCTCACCGGCACGCCGGCCAAAAAGCGCAAGAATGCCACCGTCCCTTGACGCAGCCTCGACGCGGCCCGGGCTGCATTGTCGCGAAACCGCTGCCAGGCAGCCGGTGCGCGACGGACGGCATTATCGACGGCGCGAGCGCCAGACACCACATCCGGTATCACTACCGAAGTGAAGAGGCAGACCAGAAAGAAGAACATTCCTCCCAGGATACCAAAGACGAGCCCGCCCGCGAAGAACGAAACAAGCGCGC
>JAYRNY010001233.1:0-3570 GCA_041911975.1 bacterium
AGCCACCCAGAGCAACGAGGATGATGCCCGCTGCTATGAGCGGGAACCCGCGGTTGTATTCGGCAAGCTTGTCGGAAGCGCGACCTCCGAGAAGGGCGCCGACGACGAATCCTGCGATGGTGAGGACGGCGAGGAAGACTCCCACTGCTGTCATGTTCCGATTCCTTCCATTAAGAACAGGGTTGCTGCTTTTGCGGTTTTCAGACCGCTCGTGATCAATTCACGGGCGGTGCGCTCTCGAGCATCACCTTGGCGCGCCCGGTGACAACCGGCTTTCCCTGTGAATTGGTGCAAACGGTCTTCAGCCACACGTAATTGGTTTTGCGATCGACTCGCGTAACGGTGACGGTGGCTGTTACGGTATCGCCGATGAAGACTGGGCGACAGAACTTGAGCGACTGCTCCAGGTAAATGGTGCCCGGACCGGGCAACCGCGTGCCCAGAACAGTCGAGATGAAGCTCGCCGAAAGCATTCCGTGCGCGATGCGCTTGCCGAAACGTGTCTTCTTGGCGTACTCCTCGTCGAGATGCACCGGGTTGTGGTCACCCGACGCAAAAGCGAACTTGAGAATGTCGCTCTCAACCACAGTCTTAGCGACAGACGCAGTCATACCTCTTTTCACATGCATCATTGGATTACTCCTCTGAAACTGGACGCACAACCTGCGTCCTCGATACACATCAAAGAAAAGGTGGAAGGGCCTAAACCCGAAACGCTTGCATCTTGGCCCTTGCAACTTCTCTTGCCTCCTTCTCATCGAAAAATGCCCCTTGACCGAGCGCGAAGGTTTCGCCGGTGGCACGAACGCTAACCATTCCGTCGGACTCGACCACATCGCTGGCGGCCAGCGTATGCAAGTGAAGTCCGCGCAAAACGAAGACGTGGCGCGCTGCACGAACCTTGGCAGTGGCAGTCGTCGTCATCTCTTTGATCCCTTCAGGGTTGGGTAGTGGTCAACACAGGTGACGAGCCGTTTCAAAGGCTCCGAAACGAACATCCGCTCGCAGCGAAAAGCAGGACAAACAGGCAGAACGGATCTGCGCGGTACACCCGAAGAGTGCGTGGCGAGGTCTCTTGTCTGAACTCTGTGGGAGCCTTGGGTTGTCGATGTGTCCTGCGTATGACGGAGAGGAAATAGTACTTTCTCTTCTCACAAACGCTCATGATCATGCTGTAAATTGTCCTGTTACATTCTCTCTTTACAACCCTTAATTAGCTGCATACACAGAGGTTTTCAAAGGTTACGGGCGGAACCTTCGCGTTCTTAACCCGGCTTACGAGCGAAAAGGTACATTTGCAATTCCAAGGCGGCAAAGTTAAATGTGCCGTGAGCGCCTTTGCTCAAGTCGCGCGAAGCAGAACCGATCGAGCGCAAACTGTTCGTCTGCAAAACACAAAAAAATAACGAACGCATGCCAGTGTCTGTTCGCAGCAAAATGTCTTAATAAAACCTGATCAGAAGCCAAACTGCGAGCACCCTATCCGAGTTCGCAATAGCATCAAATACGGTACCAGCTAAAAGAACGCGAACAGCCGGAACTTCTTCCGGCACTTTCTCGCGTTGCCATTCATGTTTGTTTTGTACAGTCCTTGATGTGAATAGCGCGTGAAGTTCGCAAACCTGGTCAGCGTTTTGAATTTTCCAGACCACTCTATTGGCGAAACATGCGCCAATATTCATCTTCGCTAATTCATATCCCGCAAGGTTTTGCATTTTGTCAGCGAAATTACAGGTTGGATGCTATTTTTCTTGCCCTCTGGCGGCACTGATTTTTCTCGCAGCTTCTACTGCATCTTCTAGTTAGACAATATTTTTCCCATTAGGAGACAATCAGCCAGGAAGTCAAGCTTCCGATAACCAAAGAAAATTGCTCTTTCCCTGTATTTTCAAGCACTTCGGGTTGTTGAAGATTTAGATCGTTTGTGAAAGCATGTTTTTGCACATATATGCATTAGGTTTCCTACTAGAAAGTCGGCCAGGTCGACAAGATGTCTGAGCAGCAAAGGAAAAAACAGACCTTAATCGACAAGATGATGAAGGGCATTCCGACACCTCCGTCGGGGCCTGCTCCCGCTCAGCAGCCGGAAGACGTGATGTCGACATTCGACGGCAACCTGTCGGAAAAGCCCATCTCGTATCTTCTGCGAGCAGCAGAGCATTATGAGATTACCGGAAAGCTTTTCATCGGATCGGTGCACTGCAATGTCTGCATTCAATTTGGACTGGGCAGGGCTGTACATGCGACTTCGCCGCTCTCTCACGGCACCGAAGCGATCATGGATTTGTTCATCTGGAGAGACGGCGTCATTCGCTTCGAGCCGGGCGGACAACCGGAGACCGTAACAGTTCAAGAAAGCATTTCAGATATTCTCATACGCGGTGAAGCTTTCATCGAGAATCATAATTTTCTCGAGAACAACTACATCAACGAAATGTCTTTCTTGCTCAGACCGCCTGAAAGGTTAGCGGAAGGAGAACTGGAAAATCGTTTGCGTGCAGCCCGAGTACGCGACCCGCATCTGCATGCCGAATTTTACTCCAACGTCTACGGCACCCGCAACATCAAAGACACCGCTGAGAAAATGAACCTCTCTCACAGCCAGTGGGTCAATATCGCAGCCGACTTGTTGAAACTGGGTCTGCTTCTCACGCCTGACAATCGTTGCATAAAAGCGGAAGATCCGCTGCCTCCGATGATGCAACCGCCACTGCCGGTAGTGAACCAGCCGCCCCAGATAATTCTGCCGGAACTGGGACCAGGAACTATTTCACTCAACATTCCGCAGACGAACAATTTACCTAGAGCCGAAGTGCCGGACATTTTCAAACCAACACCGACGCGTGAAGTCGCTTTTCCCGTGCCGACTTTAGACGAATGGCATTTGCAAAGTCCGAAGCCGCAACGAGTCGATCACAATGCGCAAAAGCTTTCCGATGCGGTCAAAGTCGGTGTTCCGGAGCAAATGCTTGCTCTCGATCCAATGATGCGCAATGCAGTTTGGCTGCTTTTAAATAAATCGGAGACTGGCATCCTCAGCTTCGAAGCCTTACAGTTTTTCCTCGAGCGCGAATTCGCCAGAGCATACAGGTTCAAAACAACTCTGTCACTGGCGCTCTTTTGCGTGACTGTAAATCCGGATCCGCTAGGCAACATGCCTGCGGAGGTTTGCGCGCTATTAACGGAGGCAGTGACAAACATCAAGCGCGAAGTCGATATGTTCGGACACTTTGGCGATCGTGCTTTCGGGCTCTTGTTGCCGGGCGTCGAAAGCCATCAGGCCTGTGTATTGGCGGACCGCATCAATCGCGATCTGGTCAAGCTAAAACCGGATCTAGCGCAATACGAGCCATGCCTGCACTTCGGCATAGCCTCGGCGCCGCAGGACGCAACCGACATGGAAGGGCTGGCAAAAGCTGCTCAAGTAGCCATGTTTATTGCCGCCCTGCACAACGAGTTAAAAGTAGAAGCCAACGAAGTAAGCAACCGGCAAACCCAACAGCAACTGAGTCAGGGACAGCCCTCACTTCCTCACTCAGCCGGCGATCCGGGTGAAACCATGCAGTTAAA
>JAYRNY010001234.1:0-2640 GCA_041911975.1 bacterium
AAGCCGGTTTAGATAAAGCAAGAACTCTATTCGCCAGAATCACAAGGGTCAGATCCACAGGCGTACAGAGAGAAGGACCCAGCGACGCTTATCTAGCCAGTCTCGCCGGCAAGTCATTCGACACGCTCATCAACGACGGCTATGCTGCTTACAAGAAGGGTGATTACCAGACGGCAGTGCCGACCCTTGAGCAAGCAGTGAAAGTCAATCCGCGCGACGCACGGGCAAGGCGTTATATGGCGTACGCGTATAAGCAAGCCGATCAAATGGGTGAGGCCGCCAGCCAGTTCGATATTCTCTATGCATCCGGTGCGCTCGGTCCGCAAGACACTCAGACTTTCATTGAAATGCTTTTGGGCTCAGGACAGCAAGATCGAGCTCACAAAATAATTGAGGATGCCATCGCAAAAGCTCCAGGCAATCAGAATCTGTATCTGCAGTTGGCAAATTGCCAGGTCGCGCAGGGTGAGACTCAGAAGGCTATACAGACCTGCACCAAAGGCATTGCCATCGGTCCCAGAACCGCAATCGGACAGCAGTTGTTTGACTTGCGGCAAAGCCTGTTAGGTGGCGGTTCTGGTTCCGGCAATCCGGGTGGAGGCACTCCAACAGATTCGGGTGCATAACTAGACCTAAGTTGAAACGAGATCCGATTGAGTGTCTAAATTCAGACTCTCCAGTTTTTTCGACAGCGGTTCTAAAACCAGGTTCGGCATGGAGAATTTGTGGATGGCACCGTCCCTGGTGGCGATGTTGAGATGGCCTCCACTTACACTGCTGGTGCAGGAGAATTTTTCGACTTGCTCCCGCTCGATACTGAGCCTGGTAGAGCCAAACCACTGCGAAACAGCTTCCGGCACGTAAACGAGACGCCTTGATGTGATGACGAAACGGCCGGGCCTGTCCTTGTAGAAAACAAGAAAAAATGACTTGATCAAATCTTCTCCCGGTTGCGGTTTGAAGCGGGAGCCGAAAAAAATGAAAGCGAATACCGCACCGAACACCAGAAACACTGCCGCCCAGGTAGTGATCATGGCTCGCATGAAAGTACTCCAGGAATTTTCCAGACGCAAAACTGAAGCAACAATTCCTTCTCGAACCGCAGCACGCATGTCTTTCTTTTGGGAATACGCAAAGCCCAGACGACCATGAGCATTGGCGCTCTTAGGAGACAGAGCCACGGCGATTTGCAACTCTTTCAACTGACCATCAAGATCACCGATTTTACCCAGAGCCGAGCCCAGTCCGATATGAGCAAGCGAAGAGCGCCTGTTCAGGCTGATCGCTTTACGGTACACACTGACGGCCCCTGCATAATCTCCTTTGCGTCCCATGGCTGCAGCCATGTTTAAATACGACCCAATATCATCGGGATCGTGCCTAATAGCCTGTTCGTAAGCCTTAATGGCCTGCACGTAGTCACCGGTGCTGGTCAGAATCAAGCCGGTGGTTTGATAAGCAAAGGCGTTTTCTTCATCCAGATCGATGGCTACAGTTTCTTCGGCCAGCGCCGCTTTATACTTACCTTGTCGCCCCAGAATCCAGCCGTACCATGCATGTGCAAGAGCGTTTTTTCCGTCCAGAGTGACTGCCTGTTTCGCCTCTTGCTCAGCCTCATTGAGCGAATCGTTCAGACTGAGGGCACGAGCCAGCCTTTCATGCGCCATCGAATTCAAAGGCGCTGCATGGACCGCTTTTCTATATACGGCGATTGATTCGCTCAAATTGTCGGCATGGAAGAGCCGGTCGCCTTCCTCGATCATAACCAGAGCATCATGAGGGTTGGCTATTACAGTCGAACTTTCCTGCTCCGCCAGCGCGCTCGAAAACAATCCTGTAGAGAGGACGAACACGGTCGACGCTGGTAGTAATAACGATTTAGCCAAACCCTGCATCTATTGAGCCAAACTACTACTAACTATAGCTTAAGTTTTGCTTCTCGCATGGCTGGATTTTCTTGCTGGATGAAAAGCTGCCTGGACCGGGGCAAAAGTGAGATAATATCAGCTTTCCTCAAGGACGGACGAGATAACAAGCAGTGACGACATCGCTTTCCAAAATTCGAGTTCTCGACTTTGCCCACCTTCTGCCTGGAGAGCTGTGCTCCACCATTCTTTCAGACATGGGCATGGAAATAACTCGAATAGAGCCTCACAAACCAGGTCTGGGCAAGAAGATCCCGCCAATAGTCGATGGCGAAAGCCTTTACTACTGGAGTCTCCATCGCAACAAAAGGCGTCTTGAAGTGGATTTGAAAAAACCTGAAGGCGTAAAACTGATTCATAGACTGATAGAAAAAATCGATGTAGTCGTGGAAAACTTTCGCCCGGAAGTCATGGACCGGCTGGGCATCGGCTACGAGCAGCTATCGAAAATCAATCCAAAACTGATCTTTCTTTCCATTTCCGGCTATGGGCAAAACTCAGACTGGAGTCAAAGACCAGGCCACGATTTGAATTTTGTCGCCGAGTCGGGCGTACTCAACCAGCATAAAAACCCTGATGGGTCGCCATCCTTGCCTGGGATCTTGATATCCGATTATATGTCGGCTTTGTACGGAGCCCTGGCGGTCAGCACTCATTTGCTTGAGCGGCAGACAACAGGCACAGGCAAACATATTGATATAAGCATGTTCGAATG
>JAYRNY010001235.1:0-3811 GCA_041911975.1 bacterium
AAAAGACCCTGAGAAAAGAAAGCGTTACGACCAGCTCGGCTCCAACTGGAAGTCAGGCGAACAATTCCGTCCACCGCCGGATTTCAGCAATTTCAACTTCGATTTTGGAGACCTGGCCGGCAAAGGCTCGCCTTTCTCGGACTTTTTCGAAGCTATATTCGGTCAGGCCTTCGGGCAAGAGGGTGGCCAGCGCCAGGGCGGCGGTCCCGGCAGAGCGCAGCAACGCCCTGGAGGTCCGCAGACGGGACGCAGCCCGCTCGACCAGGAAGCGGAAATCGAATTGACCCTGGAAGAAGTCGCCAAAGGCACGGCGCGAACTCTGCAAATAAGCGGACCACAGGTAAAAACCAAAACCATTGAAGTGAAAATCCCGGCCGGTGTCCGACATGGCTCCAAGATTCGCGTGCCGGGCGAGGGCGCCAAGTCTCCTGTCGGGCAAGGGCAGGGCGATCTCTACTTGAAAGTGAAGATAAAACCGCATGAAGAGTTCACCCTCGAAGGCGATAATCTTGTCTGCAATGTGAACATCTCGCCTGCCCAGGCAGTAGTGGGCACCGAAACTTCAGTTCCGACTCTGGAAGGTCCCGTCAAAATCCGCATTCCCGCCGGCACTCAGAATGGCCGCATGCTTAGATTGCGCGGTCGCGGCTTGCCGAAATTGAAACAGACCGAGCGCGGCGACATACTGGTACGCACTAAAATCATGATTCCGACGGACATTTCAGATCGTGAACGCGAGCTCTATTCGGAGCTTGCTCGCATAGAAAAAGACGGCAATCATAAATAAGCGCTCCGGCTTCGGCTTCGCCTCAGCCTCCGCGCGCAACCGTCACTCGCTTCGGCCGCCTGCTCGGCGCCCTTCGCTCATCCGTCGTAGTGTCTGGTTTCGGCTGCGCCTCGCCCTCCGCGCGTTAGCGACATTCGCTCCGGCCGCCTGCTCGGCGCCCTTTGCTCATCAGTCTAAAACTTGCGCGTTTTGCGCCAGCCGAGCCCAGGCTATGGAAAAGCTCTCCAATGCGGCCTTTGCGTTGACATAGTGATCGACGCGCGCTTTCGCCTCTTCGCCCAGCTCCAGCAAATCAGCCAGATATTTGCTCTCGTTCAATGACTCCATGGCGCGCGCTTTCAAACGCTCGTACTCTTCTTTAAGCACATGGTCAACAACTTTGGAGACCGCTACGCGCTGATTCTCATCATCATCCACAAGCGTATCGGCCGCCTTGAGCACAGTTTGCGAAAAATCGAGCGCCGACAAATAGGCCTTCGATCGCTTCGAAGCGCTGTCCTTAATCGCTTTGTAAAACGACAGAGACGGCAGCTCGAGCGGCTCTCCATCCGAAAAAGGAATTTGCGGAACGGGAATGACCTGACTTCTGCTCACCACAGTTGGTAGCACCGACTCAGCGCTCTCTGCAAACAGGAAAAAGATAGTGTTTTCCGGCGGCTCTTCGAGCGTCTTAAGAAGAGCATTGGCAGATGGTCTGTGGAATACATCCTGGGCCGCATCTTCGACAATCACGACTCGAAATGCAGAACTTGTGTGCGCCAGCACTTCGGTCATGTGCCTGGCACTCTCGACAGATATTTTTCGGGAACCGGTAGCTCCGGCAGGCGCCAGTTTGTGCAGGCACTCAGGATGAGCGTCTTCCTGGATCCAGCGGCAATCACGGCACATATTCACCGGGTCGCCCGACACCGCTTTGGAAAGGCAAGAACGAGCCTCAGACATGCGAAATGCCTTCAGCGCCTCGTTCGCCTGTTGAAATACCTGATCGCTAATCGGCAATCCAAGCAGGTTTTGCGGCACTTCGCTTGGAGAGCTTCTACCTTGCCAGTATTCGCGCGTCCTTTCACAGTTGAGGAAAGCAGCCATCTGCTTTGCCAGTTGCCACTTGTCCTCGGCAATTCGTCCAGTCAGAAGATAAGCATTTGCCAATCTTCCTTTGGTCAGCGCGCCCGTCAAAAGGTCCACAGCAAGCTTCTGCCGCTCGGACAGATGTCTATCGAATATGCTTGTTTGGGTCGAATCAGCGGGCATTTTCGAGAACTCGGATGAAGAAATACACGAAACCACACTCTATGAAAGTGTACTAGGATGTGGCATCCGTGACCTTTCCAGCCGACGCGCCGCAGCGAAGAAATACTTAACTTCGCATGCGCAATCAAGAGTTTGACAGCTCTTGGCGAGTATCTTAGACTATCTGAGGTCTAAAAGCGGCTGCCCATGTGAAGCGTTAAGGGCCCTCCCGCAGTGACCAAGCCCTTGTTCGGGGCGTGATTCGTCGTGTTTTTCACACTAATTTGAGAGGCGAGACCGGTGGCTAACGTAATAGTTGTAGGTGCGCAGTTCGGAGATGAAGGTAAGGCTAAAGTTACCGACCTTCTCGCTAAGAACGCCGATGTAGTGGTCCGCTATCAGGGCGGTTGCAACGCCGGACACACCGTTGTTGTCGACGGCGAAACATACAAGTTTCACCTGATTCCCTCCGGTGCTCTGTATCAAAAGACCTGCATCATGGGACCCGGTATGGTTATCGATCCTGAGCGCTTCCTTTCTGAAGTCGAAGCCCTCGAAAAGCGCGGCTCCCTCGATACAGACAAATTGAGAGTATCGACGACAGCCCACGTCACAATGCCTTATCACCTGATGATTGACGCTGCTGAAGAAGATTCCCGCGGCGATCAAAAAATCGGTACCACCAAGCGCGGTATCGGACCAACTTACGCAGACAAATGTGCGCGCTCCGGAATCCGTGTTGAAGACTTGCTCGACGAGAAAGTGTTGCGCTCCAAACTGGAATGGATGATTCCTAGAAAGAACGTCATTTTGGAACGCCTGTACAATCTGCCGCCGCTCAAAGTAGACGAAGTATTCAATCAATACTCCGATTACGGAAAGCGCATGGCTAAATACGTTTCCGACACCGCAGCCATCATCTTCAATTCAGTCGGTCAAAAGAAGAATATCTTGTTTGAAGGCGCGCAAGGCACCCTGCTCGATCTCGATCACGGCAGCTATCCTTACGTCACCAGCTCCAGCCCTACAGCAGGCGGCGCTTGCATCGGCGCCGGCATCGGACCGACAATCATCGACCGCGTCATCGGTGTCTCGAAAGCCTATATGACTCGCGTCGGCGAAGGTCCCTTCCCGACAGAGCAAGAAGGCGAAGTCGGCGACATGCTCAGACAAATCGGAAAAGCCTGGGCAGAGGTGGGCGTCACCACCGGCCGTCCACGCCGTTGCGGATGGTTCGACGCCGTCCTCGGTCGTTATTCCGTGAGAATCAATGGTCTCGATTGCCTGGCGATAACCAAACTCGATGTGCTCGACGAATTTGATGAAATCAAGGTTTGCAACGCCTACAGAGACAAAACCACGGGCGAAACCTTCGACGAACTTCCCTCCATCGGCAGCTCTTTCAAAAACATGGAGCCGATTTACGAGACCTTCAAGGGTTGGAAGAAATCGACAAGCGAATGCCGCAGCTACAAGGATCTCCCGGTAGAAGCACGCAAGTACCTCGACTTCCTTGCTGACGAACTCGATGTTTCAATCGCCATCGTCAGCGTCGGACCGCAGCGCGATCAAACAATCGTCATCGAAGATCCAATCCACGGACCAAAGAGAGTTCTGACTCGCAGTACATAATTTAAGCGCTCCGGCTTCGGCTCCGCCTCACCCTCCGCGCGCATCCGCCATTCGCTCCGGACGAGTCCTCGTGGTGCGGCGCGCCGCCGGCTCATTTGCTGGCTCCGGGCGCGGCTTTAGCTAACCCTCCGCGCGCGTCCGGCGTTCGCTCCGGTCGTCTGC
>JAYRNY010001236.1:0-2487 GCA_041911975.1 bacterium
AGCCATTGGCATCCAAAACTATGTCGTAGCCGTCCGGTGCAAATTCGCGAATGACTTTCCAATAATCATGACTCCCAGATTTATCCACGACCACATCAGCGCCCAGATCTTTCACGTATTCGACTTTGTGACTGGCCCCCACTACCCCACAAACAGAGTAGCCCAGGGCTTTTGAAATCTGAACAAGGGCGGTTCCCACTCCACCAGCGGCAGAATGCACTAACACTCGGGCTTTGGGCGGAAGCCACACCAATTGGCAAAGTGAGTAATAGGCCGTCATGAAAACGGCTGGAAATCCTGCTGCCTCTTCAAGCTTAAAACCCTGAGGAAGTTTGGCGACCTGATTTTCAGGAACAACGACCTTAGATGAATACCCGTTGAACCGAGTGATGGCTAAAACCTCGTCTCCCACTCTGAAATCACGAACTCCTTTGCCAACGGCGCCAACAACGCCGCTGACTTCAAACCCGGGTGTGATGGGCCAACCCACATAGGCTTTCGCTGATTCGTAAACGCCCATGCGAACCAAAACGTCGGCGTAATTCACGCCGATGGCTGCAACGTCAATGCATACTTCACCATCTCTTGGTTTCGGGTCTGGTCGACTCACAAATTCCAACCGTTTGTAGCCGCCAGCCTTTTGAATAAGGACTAGTTCTATGGCACCCTCGAGTTCTTTTTTCACTCTCCAAAGTGGTTTTAAACTGAATTAACCCCCAGGTAAACCTGCATCTTAAATGATGATTTACTATCCTTGCTAAAGCATGTAGAAGTGCCAGATGCAAATGAAGTACTCGTTCGGATTTATCTTAGTTTTCTTGTTCTCTGGAATCGTCGAAGCAATCTATTCACCCAAGCTGCTTATTGAACCTGCGCCGCTATTTGATCAGGAATGCCAAGCCCGTACCGGCTTCGCCGTGGCCCCAGAATGGACGAATGAGCTGATGGATAAAAAGGAGAGTTTCCAAAAAGCTTGGAATGAGCGAGCTGACAAACTCAACAGGTGGGCGGAGAAATTCGCTGGTCGCAAGTACACACAGAAGGAATTTTCTGTGGCTCTAGTCCTTTGCAAATGGACTCCTATGGCGGCTCCGTTTATTGTCTCGGCCCGACCCTTTTTGCAGAGCAGTGCGTCCGCCGATCCCATTATTGGCGCTCCTCTGAGCATGAGCGCTTTTGTCAGTATCACTCACCATGAGTTGCTTCACAGACTGGTAGAAAATGCTGCCAGCGAGACCTTCTTTAAGACTTCCTCTATGTTAACCAGGTATCAAAATGAACCTTTCAATGTGCGCGTACACCTTCACTTAATGGCCATTCAACAAGCCACGTACATTCAGCTTCGGGACCAAGATCTGTTGCAACAGACCGCAGTTCTGTACAATTTCATTGGGGGCGATTACAAAAGAGCCTGGGAAATCGTAAACGCCGAAGGGTACAAGAAATTCATTCTTGAACTGCAAAGATTCAATGAGCTTTCAAAATAAAAAACCGTCAGAGACCTGGTTGAGCAGTGAGAAAACTAAGCTCCTGCTTCAGCTCTTGAGCGGACCGTCGCAATGTTTCGATTTCGGATCTTTTGATCTGCAATCGCTCTTCAAGCGGTGGAAGGGTTTTTGCCAACCGATTGGCGACCTCAACATCGTCGTACTGAGCGATTTCTATTTCAAGTTTAAGTATCTCGATGGCGAGTTCTTGCCGAGGCAACGTGTGACTGGCATCCAACTGAATTTCTAGATCCAGGCGCTCAGCTTCTAAACGCTGCCTCTGAATCCATTTTTTCAATCCTTCTTTGTCTTTCGCATCCAAACCTTGGACTTTGATATCTCTGGTGACGATCCCCCTATAAAGAGTTTGAATTCGCTCAGAGTCGGCAATTGAGAACGTCAAATCGTTGATACTCCGAATGGATTTGGACAGTTTGGCAAGAATGTCTTCGCTGCCTGCAGCCTTCAACTGGTCCCACTGTTTTTTTAAACGTGTCAACTGACGATTTAGACTCTTCACTTCCCTTCCGCCCACGACGTCATAGAGTTGGGGAAGTGTGTTTTGCTCAGCGATGTCTGCTTTCCAGATCTTTTCAAATTCGGGATGGGCTTTTTTGAAGGCTTCAAAATTTGCAGAAGCTATTTCAAATTTGGATTTTTCAACTTTGTAGAAGATGTCTCGCTGAACTTTGATCTTAGTGGCCTTAGCCAATTCGCTTTCATATGTAGGAAGATGGGACTGCTCCCAGGCCAATTCGACTGGTTCTTCTTTTTGGTATTTGAGAATCCATCGGGCATAATCGATTTTTGCCTTCCACATCTCAATTCTAAGATCCAGGTCGGAATCTGCCGCCTCTTCCACTTTCAAAAGCCAATGTTGAATTTGCAATTCAAGAGTAAGTTCTACAGCATCTTTCTCTGCCGCCGTGGTCTTGGCCATGAGCTCATTGCGTCGCAGAGACAAGGCGGACACCTTTTCAGTAGCAAGTTTCACAAGTGC
>JAYRNY010001237.1:0-3473 GCA_041911975.1 bacterium
AGGAAGCCGTTGCCGAGGCCATTGATAATGGTGAGATAGTTGCCGTCGCCCGCGGGCGTGCGGAATTCGGACCGCGAGCTCTGGGCAGCCGCTCCATTCTTGCCGATGCGCGCAGTCAGAAGATGCAGAGCCACCTCAATTTGCAGGTGAAGTTCAGAGAAAGTTTCCGCCCGTTTGCTCCCATGGTTTTGGCAGAGGATGCGGAAACCTATTTCGACATCCCGCAGGAAAGCCCTTATATGTTGCTGTGCTATCCAGTCAAGCAAAGCCAGCGCATCCCCGTGGAAGACAAAGGGCTGTTCGGTATAGATCTGCTCAAGCAGCCACGTTCGCTGTTGCCTGCGATCACTCACGTCGATTATTCCGCTCGCGTTCAAACTATCGACAATGCAAGAAATCCTTTCATGCACTCGGTGATAAGCCGCTTCAAGAAGCGCTCCGGATGCTCTGTCATCGTCAATACATCCTTCAATGTACGAGGCGAGCCCATCGTCAATACGGCAGAGGATGCCTATAGATGTTTCATGGCTACAGAAATGGATTGCCTGGCCATAGGTAATCGCTTTTTCAAAAGAAACGATCAGGCGAAAAAACCGTTGAGTGAAGAAGAAAGATCTGCCTGGCTGAGGAGGTTCGACCTTGACTAGAGCCGCACTGATTGAAAGAGAACAAAGAGAGAATTCTGCCTCAAGCGGGCGTTCGGTAAAGGGATCCGCTCATGTAAGCGGGTATCTGAAGCGCCTGCATCTGCGCAGAGAACGGGCAGCTTTGAAAAACAACGTAATCTTTGGATTGACTTTGGGCTGGGTGTTCACCCTCACGGGAGCGTTCAAAAACTGGATTCTGCTGGAAGGCCCAGGCGCTTTGGCTATTTTTGCAGTTGGCGTAACAGTCCTCGGTACAACATTGGTAGCGCCCGGGCTCATGGTCTATCCACATCGCGTCATGAAGGCAATTGCTACTTTTGTCGGCACTAATCTGTTCAAAGCCGTCCTCACGGTGATCTATTTCATGACCATTCTTCCTGCCGGTCTTTTCTATCAGAAGAAGCACAATCACGTGCCTTTCTATAGCTGGAGCGACAGACAGCCTCAGATTATTGAAGGATGGACGGACAAGATCGCTTCGGATGAAAATGGCAAATCTTCTGAATACCAGCTGCCTGGCTGGTTGCAGCCTGTATCAGTGGTTATCTATTTTGCCCGCAACAGCCAGATTCTCTTTTTGCCCTGCTTGATTGTTCTTCTCATGCTGGGCCTGGTCGGCATCTTCGTGCAAAGCAGCGCTCTGGCGCCTTTCATCTACACTTTGTTCTAAGGGGGCTACCGTCTTGTTAGATGTTGCAGAGAGAAACAAACAAACTCAATCAGTGCCCCGGCAATTGTCACCACAGACAGTGGCTTTATATTCGTTTGGTTACTTTCTAGCCTCTCTGGCCATTATTGGAGCTGCCGTTTTCGCTCTTGATCGCTGGTTGATTCCAGCTCTGGAAAATTCCGGGCATTTGGAGTCTTATCTGTGGACAGATGAGAATCACAGGCTCAATCATTTTACCTATTTGAAAAACGATGCCAGGAAATCCGATCCTGTCTGGCGCTCGGCAGTTGTGCCCGTAACGCCTGAGCATCCTGGCAAGAAGCGCATTCTGGTAGTCGGCGATTCCTTTGTCTGGGGCGACGGCTCGTCCAATATAAACACGCTCTGGTGGCGCCAGCTGCAGCTTGAATTGATCAGGCGCGGATATAAAGACGTCGAGGTTATTGCAGCCGGATTGAACGGCGCCAGCACTCACGATGAAGCCGGCTGGCTCGCGTCCATCTTGCCGAAGTACAAGCCGGACCTGGTCGTAATAGGTTACGTGACAAACGATCCGGATGAGAAAAAAGTTGACGGCAAGCCTTTTGTAAGAATGCTTCACAAGGAAATAAATGATGACGATCCGATCCTTGCCAGGTTCAATTCGCTTTTCCCAAATTTGACCGGTCAACTGCGGCAACTGCGCAAACTGTCTAGACAGGCGCATTTGAGCGTCCAGACCGGTGCTCTCGAGTATGCAGATTGGGAACTGGCAATTCTCAAAGGCGACGGCTTCGAAGCCTACAAAAGAACCGTTCAGACTCTGGCTGATGTACTCAAAGCCTCCAATACACCAGGGTTTGTAATCACACTGCCGGCAGGATTTCAAAACAAGACAAAAGAAAATATCTCCGCGAGCGATGACTTCTTCACCCGCGTGAAAAACTACAATGCCATGCGATATGCTCCAGTTAAGCCGGTTTTCGAAAATGCAGGATTGCGATTTGTCGACACCAATGATGCTTTTGCCAAGGCCGCCGCGTCAGATCCTCTGCTCAGGACAAACAATTCAGCCCTTCGCTTAGGCATCAATCCAGGCAACGGGCACCCGGGTCCTTTCTCGACGCATTTTTATGCAGTCTCTGCGGCTGATGCCATTGAAGCAGATTACTCTTTTGCGCTGCCTCAGAAAACCGGACTGCACACCGATCAAGGGATACAAAGGATTCAAAAGACTCAGAGCGTTGAAATCAATGATTGCATGCCGCCTTATATGAATCCTTGTGCGATCGAGCCCAATACTTTCTCATTCACCTATCCGCCCGATATCACCGAACATACACTCTATATGCCTCTCAGGAAAAGGCATGTTCAACTGGCATTGAAAGAAGCTCTTTCTGTAAAGCAGATGCAGTTGTCCGGCACGGACCTGAAGTCTGCGCAGGTATTTGTCAGCTATGTCGATGACAAGATCGGTTACTGTTCAGAAAGCTTTGCAGCTCTGCCTCTACAGAAAGGCGACAGCCTGACCTGGAATCTTGCCGGAGAGAAAAGACTTTATGCCGTTAGGTTGAGAGCCAGTTTCAAGGGCGGCAATCAAAACTTGACATTGAAATTCACCAGATCCTGAGATTTCAAACTGCGATGAAGCGCGATCTCATTGTCGAGTGAAATGTTCAGATCGATCTCGTTAGTCGTTGTTGCTGTGGACACCAGCTTTTTGGCCAGTTCTTTTGCCTGCACTCTCAGTTCGGGAACTGCCGTTGTCTCGCCTCTCAAACCCAGAGTAGGAGTGCCCAGCGTAAAGACAATGCTGCTTGCTTTGCCTTTTGCATCGATGACATTTCCCTCGCTCAAGACGTTTATGCCCAGACCGGTTTCGTGCGGGCTGACAATTCCGTGGGTTAGAAGTGACTGAGCTAGCGGATTTTTTCCTCGTCTAAAATCGCAACTGACGCCGCTGCAATTGATCATCGAGGAAATTTTGATTTGCTCTGCCTGTCTGTTTTTGCGGGGCAAAATTGTCGCGATCAAAGAGTCGGCTGTCTCCTGCACGCTGTACAAACGCCCAGCCATAACACGCAATTGACCACCCTCAATTAATGCGTCGATTTGTGCTCCGATTTCAGTGGGCATTCTGTGCCTGTGGATATCCCAATAGGCGCGTACGTGTCTCA
>JAYRNY010001238.1:0-2092 GCA_041911975.1 bacterium
ACGGCCATGCAAATTCCCCTGGTGCGCCAGTTTTTCGCAAAGAAAACAATCGAAGAGCAAATCGAGACATATGGAGACGTGGCAAGAGCCAGACTCCATGCGATGTTCAACGAAAAGAAACTTTCATACCCGCCGGCAAAACTTGCCTTTCTCGCTTTCAAAGATAAGCGCCTGCTGGAGGTTTACGTCGGCTCAGCAGATGGAAATTTCCAGTACCTCCATACTTATCCGATATTGGCAGCAAGCGGGAAACTTGGACCCAAGCTACGTGAAGGCGACTTTCAAGTACCGGAAGGACTCTATAGATTGGAATGTCTCGAGCCAAACACGCCATATCATCTGGCTCTGCGCCTCAACTATCCAAATGACTTCGACCTCGATAAGGCACGCATTGACGGACGGGACAAGCCAGGCAGCGACATCTTGATACACGGCTCGCATGGCTCCGTCGGCTGCCTGGCAATGGGAGATGTAGCAGCAGAGGACCTTTTCGTGCTTGCCAATGACACTGAAGATCACAACATCGCGATCATCATGTGCCCAGTAGACCTGCGTACCTTTAAAGCACCACCAGCCCAAAATGATGATCCTGTCTGGCTGCCAAAACTGTACGAAGAAATTGCCAAAGCGCTCAAGAATTATCCGGCGCATTAACCAGTGCATTTACCCAGGCATTAACGGATGCATTAAAAAGATCGCGGACCACCAATCCTTGACCATCGAGTCACCAAATTCAATTGCAAAATTACTCAGGAAGTTTTACCCGGGTATTATTGACACAGTATTTTTACCCGGGTAGAATTATTTCTTTGTCGCAAATGTCAGCGACAAAGATCAATGACAAAATTCAGGGACAACCGGAGATGACGGCTATGGGAATTGTCGGTACCAAGGGAAAAACATTCACAGCCTTTGCCGGATTAAAGATCATTGCTTCAGGTGCTCTTAAGCACGTGGCACAAACTACAAAGAAGGCAATTGATGACGGCGAAACTGACTTTGTTCTGATTTTCGATGATGCTACCGCTCAACCAATCGAAGTAGATTTTCGCGGCACTTTAAAGGATGTAGTCTCGCGCATCGATGAAAGCACGCGAGCCGATCGAACAAAGTTAGACACAGATTCGAAAGATGCCGATGCGGCCAGGGACGGCGATTCAAGGCACGATGATTCAAACCGAGGACCGGGGCGTCCGAAATTGGGAGTGGTATCACGAGAAGTAACTCTTTTACCGCGCCACTGGGAATGGTTGAACAGTCAGCCGGGCGGTGCTTCGGTTGCCTTGCGCAAGCTGGTCGATGAAGCGCGACACACAAACACGGGAAAAGAGGCGATACGACAATCACAAGAAGCCGCATATAGATTTATGTCTGCCATGGCAGGAAATCTTCCCGGCTTTGAAGAGTCTGCGCGTGCACTTTTTGCCGGCAACGTGTTGAAGTTTACAGAGCACACCAGAGAGTGGCCGGCGGATATCTACAAGTATTCGAGAAAATTGGCTGACGTTGCGCTTCATCAAGGGAGTCACAAATAGGTTGAACCAGAGTTTCAAAATTCGAATCAAGATATCGACAGCTCTCTGCGCAATGTTGCTCGCCGGCTCAAACTGCAGCTATGCTCTCGCAGCAGCAGAGAACAACGATTCAAAGCGAGCCGGGAAAGCAAGACAAGCCGGCGAAACGAAGCCGTCCAACGAATCGAAGCAAACCAGCGACAGTTATTACTACTTCTGCGATCGCACTTCTTTTCCACCTAATGTCAAATACTTCGACTATGACAGCCGCCCGTGGAAAGACGAGGAGAAAGCGGTCATCACAAAACTCCTCGACGAGCTTCAAAAGGTCGCACCGGGAATAGTGTCCCTTGTTTCAGAGAGTGGCAAGCTCCCACTTCTTAAGAGCCCCTACATTCCCTATAAAAACATCCTTGGCAAAACCACAAGCGCATATGTTCTTGCAGTCGATGGTGCCTTATTCATTGCTGATGGTGCGGAATCCCAGAAAGACTTAAAGAGAATTCTTTTGCATGAATTGGTCCACATGGCCGATTTAGGCCGGCATTTGGCATATGCAAAAGAATGGGCTTCTTTTG
>JAYRNY010001239.1:0-3066 GCA_041911975.1 bacterium
ATTCAGGCAAATTCCTTCACCTCAAAAGGTAAACTGAATCGCCCCAAGCATCACTGGATAATTTCCCTGTGCGATCTTCGGGACGTTCTTCGTAACCCAATGCGCGAAGGCCTTCTTTGAGTGCCTTTTGAGAGCCATGATCACCTAGTGCTAAAGTAAGGGCGCCATGAGTGAGTCGCAGCTCCTTGAGCGCCGGTCCATACTTCCTCTGCATTCTCTCAATCGACTCGAGCAGTGTTTCCACGCGCTCGAAATGAGCTACTTCCTTCCTGACGGGAACACCAGCATGCGTGCCGTCAAAGCATGTGACCTCGTAGTAACTCTGGTCTTCCACGACTAGATTCCAGACAAGTGTAACTCTCTTATTCATGAAAATTCGAATTGGCTAGAGTAGCTGTTACAAGGCACCGCATCTGGTGAAAATTGGGAGCACCGGCGGCTGACCGGCATTTGCTTGAAACATCATCGCCCTTGCGCTCGCTCTACTTCGACTGGCTGGCTTCATCCAGGACTTGAATAAAGCGCTGGCGGAATATGGATAGAATGCCGCGCAAATGTTCTTTCGGACATTCACAGACAACGTTGCCCACACCCCTGGCAAAAAGGTTGGTCAATTCCGCCATATCAACGAGGCAAGTGTCGTTTGGATCGTTGAGAGCTTCTTCAAGCCACGACACGGGCGCGGAAAGGAAAACTCTCTCACGTTTCGTCATGGGATTATTCAGGTCTGCCAACGTCCCTTGCGGCGTCAACAACCAGATCTTGCCGGTGACGATTCGGTAAGCGGGGAAATCCTTCAGTGCGGCGTCATTGCCGGTATTTTGAAAAAATTCCAGTCCATTTTGATAGCCCTGAAGCTCGGAAGCCAGCCACATCAGTTTTTCATCCGCCACTCTTCCCCGCAACAAAGGCAACGCTTTCGCCAATGCGTCCGGCAGCGTCAACTCCTTGGTGGTGATTTGTCTTTTCAGGTCTTGCAAGGGTTTTCTCCAAAGTTGGGAATCTCGGCTTGAAGTACCGGAAAACCGGCTTCAAAGAGGATTATTTCGAGAGTCGCACACGAGTATAGATTCTTAGCTAGGTATAAGCCAGATCACTGGCTAAAAACCTAATAAGTTTCTCTTGATTGCTTAGTAAGGTGGATTTGTTGACGTGTATTGGGCTTATATGAAAAGCTTAGCAAAACCAGATGACATCCGGTAGATCTACCGGGGACATCTGCTGGTAGCAACGGCTGGCAAAACGCCGGGGAATCATGTAATTCGAATGACCAGCGCGCCCATCACCACCGCCACATCCCCCAGAGAAGACCTCAAAGCCATAATTGCTCCGATAAACGAAGAGCTGGCTATCGTCGAATCTTGGCTGACAACAAACCTGATTGACGACAATCCGTTCGTCAGTGAGCTGCTCGCTCAGGTTTTTCAGTCCGGCGGCAAACGAATTCGAGTAGCAATTGCTCTTTTGGGCTCAAAAGCCAGCCTGATTGAGGGACGAGAGATGGGTCGCCTGAATATTATTCAAGCGGTCCTGACAGAACTTATCCACACGGCCAGCCTGGTGCACGACGACGTTATCGACTCCGCTTCGCTCCGGCGCGGCAAGGAGACCGTCAACAAACGCTTCAACGACCGCCTGGCAGTGCTTTTGGGCGATTTGCTCTTCGCTCAAGCATCGATCTGCCTGGCTCGCATCATGAACCCTGTTGTGGTTGGCATTTATGGGCAGGTGCTCGGCGACCTTTGCGCAGGTGAAATTAAGCAAATGCGCAGCCAATTCAATGTCGAGGTCAATTGGGAGGCTTATGTCAATAAGTCGATCGCCAAGACAGCGTCCCTGTTTGCCGCTGGCGCCCATGCAGGGGCCATTCTCAATGCCGCCCCCGATTCGGTCGTTCAGGCACTGAAAGACTACGGAGTCAATCTGGGCATTACTTTCCAGATTGTCGACGATCTGCTTGACGTTACCGGTCAGGCAACCGAGTTGGGCAAGCAGCCGGGAAGCGATTTGAGATCCGGCGTGATCACAGCACCGGCACTCTACATTTTGGAAAAAAACGATGAAGCAGCCAATCGACTGCGCGAGCTGATCAAGACCAGACAAATAGTTAGCGATGAAGGCTCGCAAGAAGGCGTTGACCTGATCAAAGCAGGAGGCGGCGTCGAAGCCACCGTCAAACTAGCCGAACACTATGCGGATTTGGCCAAAGAATCATTGAGCAATGTTGCTCCGTCAGATGCTAGGGACTCCCTGGAGAACCTCATAAATTACGTGCTTGTAAGAACTAAGTGAGATGATCAATCATCTGCCTGTCAATCTGAGAGTCGAAGGGCGCAATGTCCTGATTACGGGCGGCGGCAAGCAGGCATTAAAGGAAGTAATCAGATTCATCGACTACGGCGCTCGCGTCGAGGCAATTGCCATGCGCTTCGCCAACGAGATTGAAGAATTGAAGATTGCCTATTCCAACAGGTTGACACTGACCAAACGTGAAGTTGAAGAAAGCGATCTGGAGAAGATCAAGTCCGGCTATTACTTCATGGTCGTCACCACCGGGCGAGATCTCGAAGAAAATGAGAAACTGCTGAAAGCTGCACGAGATGCCAAAATTCTCTGCGCGTCAAACGACTTCAACGCCGATTGCGACATGGTCTTTGGTCAATCGGTGAAGCGAGGACACTTGAAGTTTGCGGTTTCCACCGATGGTATCAGCCATGCGCTCGAGCGTGCATTGATTGGAAGACTGGAAGGTGTCCTCGTCAACGACATCGACAGCTACGTCCTCTTTCTCAACGCGCTGCGGGACAAGCTCAAGAAGACCGCGGTAAATCAAGTATTTTCAGAAGAGCAAAAGCAAACTTTCATTCGCGAGCTAGCTGAGTCGGAAGACATTTATCGCGCGGTCTCGCGCGGAAACTTCGATGAAGCGCGGCGTTTGACAGATCAAATTTTGAGTGGAACCCATCAGGAGAGCGCCTTCTGACAATTGAGGGGCGGCAATCACGCCCCGTTCCACTGTAGGGGCACATGCCCGCCCAAAGAAGAGAAGCAAATCACAAACCAAAG
>JAYRNY010001240.1:0-4050 GCA_041911975.1 bacterium
ACGAGCCCGGCAGGCGACTCGCAGATGGATTTCAGCTTTTCAGACCTTTGCAAGATTGCCCGCCACTCGCGGTTGACGCACAAGCCGACACCCTGAATGGCGCCGAAGGCGACATAGTGCCAACTGGCGCCGTGCCATATACCGCAGGCGGTCATGGTGATGAATAGATTTCTCCACTGCAGGTGCAGGGCAATGCGATTGCCGCCCATAGGAATATAGACGTAATCGCGCAGCCAGTTTGACAGTGACATGTGCCAGCGGCGCCAGAAGTCGAGCAGGTCATGTGCAAAGAAAGGCAGATTGAAATTCTCGGGGAGCCTGATGCCTAGCCAGAGCGCAGAGCCGCGGCCGATGTCCGTGTAACCGGAGAAATCGCAATAGACTTGGATGCAGAAACCGACAGCGGCAATCCAAGCGTCGGAAGCCGAGAGCAGTGCAGTGGACGAAAACGGCGCAGCAATCACGTAACCAAGCGGATCGGCGATGGCGACTTTCTTGAGAAGTCCCTGAATGATCAAAGTAGCGCCCTCGGAAAACTGGGCGGCGGTCATTGGATCCGGACGGCGCAGCTTTTCCATGAATTCTTTGTATCGCTTGATCGGACCGGCGATTTGCGATGGGAAAAAGGACGCGAAGGCGGCGAATTCGAGGAATGAGCGCAGCGCCTTGTCGCCTCGATAAACGTCGACCAGGTAATGTATGAACTCGAATATGAAGAATGAAATGCCGAGCGGAAGAATAACAGCAAGCACCGGCTTGTCCCAGGGGTGGACGGCTGCGATCTGGAAGATCGGCAAAGCATGAGCCTGCGCGATGAAGAAGTTGTACGCGCCGACGATGTTTTCGATGATGAAGTTCGCGTATTTGTAGTAAATGAGAGTGCCCAGGTTGAGGAGCACACCAAAAGTGAAGATGCCTTTATTGAGCGCCGACTTTTTGCTCAGGTAATTTGCTTCTTTTGTCTTGACGGCAATCGATGCGTCCACGCTGTCGTCAATGGCTTCGCCTGCGGGGCGGGTTTTGTCGATGGCGATGGCGATGGCAAAATTGACCAGGGTGAGGCTGAGAAGCAGCAGTCCATAGACCGGCAGCCAGCTCATGTAGAAGAAATAGCTGGCAAAAACGATCAGCGCCAGGCGCACACCACCTGTAGTGCGCCAGTAAAGAAACGCCACGATGGGCAGAAAAACCAGATATTGGAGACTGCTGAAAATCAAATGCTTGGTCCCTGGGGATCAATTTCAAATAGCCGGTACTCGGACACTTTGAAAGCTATGGACAGCAGCGCCGGCCGAAAGCATCGAAAGTTCGATAAGTATACAAGTGGACGGAAAGGCTGTAATTCCAAGTCCTTAATGTTTAGACGAGCGGCTGGACATTGTTCGCGAGATCCTCGGATGTGCCCCGTCTCGCCTGTGCCTGGCGGGTACTCGGGCGATTAGATATTGCTCAGGAATGAATCGAAAATTTACGGATATTCCGTTTGAATATCCAAAAGTATTCGCGAAGTTACCTGGGGCGACTCAACGAAACTCGCGCGGCTGGCTCTTTCCGCTTGATATCCCGCGGGGACGTTTTGATCTTGCGTATCTTTGACCAGACCAAGAATTCCGTCTTGATTAGCAACCATTAATCAGTACGGCTTGACCATAATATTAATAGATTAGTAGTATCTTCACACTACAAATAGATACCCGTCAGATCGACGTAGTTGGCATCCGGTTCTACGACCATTTGGTGCTTACCAATCTTTCTTGGCGGGGGAATTTTGTTCGCTGGTGCCTGAGTATTTTGAGTCCGTAATTCAACTGGAGGTTGCCTGTGCCTTCCCATCTAAGCCGCGAAGAGCTCAAGAAGAAGCGTGATAAGTACATCATTCCGTCCGTCAAACAACTGTATGCCGACCCGCCGAATTTTGTGCGTGGCGAGAAGCAGTTTCTTTATGACGAGAAAGGCAAAGAATACCTCGACATGTTCGCCGGTATCGTTACTGTCAGCGTCGGGCATTGCCATCCCAAAGTAGTTGAAAGAACCGTTCAGCAAGTCAAAACGCTCCAGCACACATCGACCTCGTTCATGACAGAGCCGATGGTCGAGCTGGCGGAAAAACTCGCCGAAGTCACGCCCGGCAATCTCTCAAAATCATTCATCACCAATTCCGGTACGGAAGCCAACGAAGCCGCCATCAAACTGGCTCGACTCTCTACCGGCAGACACGAAGTGATCGCTCTGGAACATTCGTATCACGGCGAATCACATCTTGCCAACGCGCTCACCGGCAACCACAACTACCGCCCGAACTTGCAGCCGGCGGCCGGCATTTTCTTTGCCGCCAACGCCTACTGCTATCGCTGCCCATTCCAAAAGCATCCGACAAGCTGCCATCTGGAATGTGCAAAAGACGTCGAGCGGGTGATTCAAACTCAAACTTCAGGCAAACCGGCAGTCATGATTGCCGAACCTATTCAGGGCGTCGGCGGAGCGATCACGCCGCCTGACGAGTACTTCAAGGAAGTGAAGAAGATTCTTGAAAATTACGGAGTCTTGTTCATCGCTGATGAAGTGCAAACCGGTTTTGGACGCACGGGCAAGCATATGTTCGGCATCTCCAACTGGGGCGTTCAGCCGGACTTCATCACCATGGCCAAAGGTCTCGGCAACGGTTTCCCGATCGGCGCGTTTATTACAACGCCAGAAATTGCAGACGCCAATCAAAGACCGCAAATCAACACATTCGGCGGCAACCCCGTATCGGCAGCGACCGCATCAGCCGTTATCGACGTGATCAAAGAAGAGAAGATCATGGAAAACGCCAGAGCGATGGGCGATTATCTCTTTGAAGGTCTTAACGACATGAAGAAGGACTTCCCCTTCATGGCCGACATTCGCGGCAAGGGCTTGATGGTCGGTATCGAAATTGCAGACGAAAACAAAACGCAGATGGTTGCAGAAACTCAAAAGATTGTCGAAGCCGCCAAGGACGACGGCGTAATCCTTGGAAAAGGTGGACTGTGGGGCAACGTGATCAGACTGAAGCCGCCAATGATCATCAACAAGGGAGACATCGACACCACACTGAAGGTTATGCGTAAAGCGATGGAGTCGGTGAAAAAAGTAGCCGTGACCAAGTAGGGGCGCATTGCAAGCGGCCGGCAAAAGCAAAATAAGAGCTTCCGAAACACTAAAGTCCAGAATTAGAGACGAAATCAGAGGAATAGAAATGTCGAATACAGTACGTTGCGGTTTGATTCAAACGAAAAACGCAATCGTCGCGCCAAACGGCGGAACCGATGCAAAGACGATTGAAAAGATCAAAGACGCTATGTTGGAAAAGCACCTCAAGCTGACCAAAGAAGCGCATGAAAAGGGCGTCAAAATACTCTGCTTCCAGGAATTGTTCAACGGACCATATTTCTGCGCGGAACAGCAACCATGCTGGTACGACCTCGCCGAGGCAGTTCCGGATGGTCCGACTATCAAGAAATTGCAAGCGCTCGCCAAAGAGTATTCGATGGTGATGGTTGTTCCGGTCTATGAAAAAGAACAGACCGGCGTCTATTACAACACTGCCGCAGTCATCGATGCCGACGGCAAGTATCTCGGCAAATACCGCAAGACACATATTCCACAAGTCAATCCAGGTTTCTGGGAGAAATTCTACTTCCGTCCGGGCAATCTGGGTTATCCGGTATTCCAAACACAGTACGGAACAATCGGCGTCTACATCTGCTACGACCGTCACTTCCCGGAAGGCGCACGAGCCCTAGGACTGGCAGGTGCGGAAATCGTCTTCAACCCGTCCGCGACAGTTGCCGGTCTTTCCGAATATCTGTGGAAGTTGGAGCAACCGGCACACGCTGCAGCCAACGGCTATTTCGTAGGCGCAATCAATCGCGTCGGCACGGAAGAACCATGGAATATCGGTGAGTTTTACGGCTCGAGCTATTTCTGCAACCCGCGCGGTCAGATTGTTGCTCAAGCATCGCGCGATAAGGAAGAACTTCTTGTTGCCGATTTGAACATGGACGAAATAAAAGAAGTGCGCAACAC
>JAYRNY010001241.1:0-5186 GCA_041911975.1 bacterium
TGGCGCCTGCCGACGCTGTAGGGGCGTCGTCTTTATGCTTCTTGCTCCAAATCGGCTCTGATTTCGGCGGCGGATGTATAGCGGTTTTTCACCGAGAGTGCGGTTGTCTTCGCAACCACTTCGTCGATACTTTCGCTAAAAGATTCAAACTTCTTTCTCGGGTGCGAGCAAGTAATTGGTTCCGGATCTTCGCCGGTGAGAAGGTAAAATAAAGTCGCTCCCATCGAATAGATATCGCTTTGTGCCGTGGGCTTGCCGCGGAATTGCTCAGGAGAGATGTAGCTGTGTTTGCCGACCACCGTGCCGGTGGCGGTTGATTCCTGTTGCTGAGCAACGTTGAAATCGACAAGCTTCAAAGTTCCATCTTTTGAAAGGATCAAGTTTTCCGGAGTAAAGTCGCGGTGCACTACTGGCGGTTCCAATCCGTGCAGATACTCGAGCATCTCGCACATCTGCAGAGCCAGCGAGCGCACTTCGTTTTCGGTCAGGCGACCTTCTGCGGAAACTTTCTGGCGAAGCGACATACCATCGATGCGCTCCAATACGAGATAGCCTCTGTGGTCCTCGATGAAGAAGTCGATCAGTTTTACTATGCGCTCGTGATCGAGCTTGCTCAAAATTTCCGCTTCGTTCTGCATTTTTTCCACTGATTGACGCCTGACGTTTACGTCTACATAAACGGGGAGAATAAACTCCTTAAGAACCACGGCGTGATTATTATCTACTTCGCGAGCCGCATAGGCAGTGCCCTGCCCGCCGACGCCCAGGCGTCCAAGAATCTCGTACTGGCAATCGCGCAGCATTGCACCCTCATGAAGCGGAGTCAACCGCTCACGCTTGGGTGGCTGAGATAAAGCTTGCAGCCAGAGTTCCGTATATCCTTGTGTATGTGGTTCTGAGAGCATATCGGCAAGTTCCGGCGCTCTCGATGCATGTGGACCCCAGCGGTTGATGGCATCCATAAGCGATTGCCTTGAGCTTATAGATGGCAGCGCACCGTACTTGAACTTCAGCGCTTCGCCCTTAATCGGAGTAAAAACAAGCAAACTGTCTTGCGGCGATGTTTTATTGGGCGGCCATTCTACGCTTATGCGCTGAAGATCCTTCCAGTCAAGCGACTTGCGAAGCCATTCGCTGCGGCGCTTCCATACTAGGGAGATGCCCTGTGAGTTGAGAACGACATTTGTCGGATGACGCAGATAGTAGTAGAGCATGACGAACAGCCCGAGAAAAAGCAGGAACGTCATCCACTGGATGATCAGGAAGTTCGAAGCCATTATCTCTTCCGGACTGATACCACCACCGACTTTCGGTAACATGTCGCTATTGGAGAAGATGGTGACGATTGTTTCTATAACTTTTCCTGGACCACCAAATCCGAAGAATGTCACGACGAGTATCGTGGCGAACCATGTCTTCGGTGCGCTCCAGGCTGAGAACCTGTGTGCAAGCCATTTCTCGGTGCTTGCGTATGGGCGGTAAGGCAGTACTATCTCGACATCGTCGACGCTGATTTTCTTCGGTAAAACAGTAGCGGAAGGTGCAGAAGCCTCTAATTTTGTAATCTCTTTGTCTATATCTGATTGCGAAACTTCTTTGAACGAAATATGCTCGGCCTTGGAGGATTTCGATGAGGCAATATCAGTCAGAGGAGTTCCGGCAGACCGATGATCTTCAGCACTAACGTCCCCGCTCTCGGTCAGCTGAATATCAGGCTCCTTGAGCGATGGCGCTTGTTCTTTCAGTTTGACATTTTCGCTCTCGGTCATCAGCCCATCTCTTTTCCATTCGATCCATTTGAATCATTGTTATGCGAACCGTCATTACCTGATTCGCCGGTCGCCCCAACCCGCATTCGCAGATCGGCAAACTCCGTAGCGACGACGCTTGCTGACTGAGGGCGATCTGTTTCTTCCATGCTTGTGAGTTTGTAAATGAAACTGTCCAGTGCTTCCGGCACATCTGGTCTGAGCTCTTTTGGACTCGATTCGGAAAGAGGCTCGGGATCTTTTGCGGTGAGCAAATAATGCAATGTTCCGCCCAGCGCGTAAATATCGCTCAATGTGCTGGCTTTACCACGCAGTTGTTCCGGCGCCATGTAGGCCTGCTTGCCGACTAAGGTACCAGTGGCGGTGCCGACGAATTCGTTTGCGGCTCCAAAATCGATCAGTTTTACGGAACCATTTTCGTTCAAGACTATATTTTCTGGTGTCAGATCTCGGTGAATGATCGGCGGCGCTTGCTCGTGCAAATAGCTCAATATACCTGCTATTTCATGAGCCCATTTGACGACGTGAGAGGTCGGCTGCGGTCCGTTCTGTTTCACCAACTGCCTGAGGTCCTGCCCGCGTACATACTCGAGTAAAAGATAATGCCTTCCTTCTTCATGGAAATGATCGAAGACTTTGGCAATCTGGTCGTGATCCAAGCGAATCAGAAGTTGTGCTTCACGAGCGAATAACTCCATCGCCTTTTCTCTGGCCTTCTCTTCGGTGCCTTCCGGTATCACGGCTTCCTTTACTACGACCATGTCCTTCTCGTTCAATTGAGCGAGATAGATCGCGGACAACCCACCAAATGCCAACTGTTTAACTATCTTGATCCTGCCGTTCTGCAATTTGCGGTCAGGCTCCAGAGGCACGAAAGCTGTCGCGCTGAATCGGCGACTGAGTTCTTCTTCCCACATTTGTGTGTAGCTGAGTTTCTCGATGCCGAGATTCTCATTTTGCAGTTGGTCATGAAATGCGATCAATTCCGGAGTGCGTTGGCACTGCGTTCCCCATACTTCAAGTGAAAGAAGCAGTCTTTCCAGATCGCTGCGTTTCAAACTCTTTAAAGGAATGTTGACGTGTCCTCCGGAAGTAAAATGCAGATCTAAATTTCCCTCTGGAAGTTGATCCTTCTTATTCTGAGTTTTCTCCGCTTGCATTTGTTGATCTGAAATAAGCAATCTTGCTTCCTTTAGATCGGACCACAATCTTTCCCGGCGAAACTTGAGCATTGGTAAGAACAAGAGAGGAAAAGCGAAACCCTCTTTGCTGACCAGGAGCCGATCGTCTTCGCAAATAGCTGCCAGCACAATTGAGACAAATGGAATCGTGATCAATCCCATGAGCACAAAGGCGGAAATGAGAGGAGGCACCTGCGCATGTGCTTGCAATAGAAGAGAGATGAAAAAGCCCAGGCAGAATGGTATGACAATCGCCCACAATGGCATGAGCGCACCCATGACGAACAACCCTACGCGTTGCGGCGTGCTGCGATATTCGATTGCGACTTCGAGCTCAGACACTGAAATCCTACAGGATCTACAAGGAGTTTTATCTGCGCAAACTATGCTCTTTCTATTCTAGCCAAGAGCCGCAAAAAGAAACCGGCTTTCCGGAGGTTTTTACCGAAAATCAATTAGATTCAGGCTTTTTACTAGAATCCGACATTTCGGCAGGAATTCGCTTGACCATAGCAAAAGCGGCAGAAGGGCAGATGCCTGCCAGCCTTTCGAAGATTTTTCCAGGATGTGTGAGGATAATTTCGGAACTGCCGCCTTTTTCGAGCGCCTTGATCACCTGGTTCGAGCATTCTTCCGAGCTGATTGAGAGAAAACTTCGCATGAGGAAGCCTTTCAGGTCATTGCGGCTGCCAATTGATGTTGGGTTTTTCGCTTCCGCGACCTGGTTCTTCTCGAAGAATTCCGTCCTAACCCAGCCCGGGCAGACAGTAATGATGTCGATGTTTTTCGACGCCAGCTCAGCCGCCATGCCTTCGGACATACCGGTCAGCGCGAATTTGCTTGCTGCATAGCAAACGCTTCCCGGAAACGAGACCTTGCCTGCAACCGATGAAATATTCACTATTTTGCCCTTGCCGGCTTTGACGAAATGTGGCAAAACGGCATAGGTCAGGCGCAGCGGCGCAAAAAAATTGACGTTGAAAACGTGCTCCCAGTCTTCGACTTTAAGTTTCATGATTGTGCCCGGGCGCGCCAGCCCGGCGTTGTTTACGAGAACGTCGACGCCGCCAAAGCTTTCCAGGCAAGCGTTTACAGTCGCTTCGTTGACCGCCTTATCGCCCACATCGCCTACTACTTTTATAGCTTTGCCACCGGCTTCCTCGACAGCTTTGCATGTAGCTTCCAGTTGAGCCTCGGTGCGGGCGTTGAGAACCAGTCTAGCCTGATATTTGCGCGCCAGTTCAATCGCCATCGCCTTGCCGATGCCGGACGATGCGCCCGTGATGATGCCCTTGAATTGCCCGCTCAATCCGCGCCTGGAAGCCATTCCCAACCTCTCTATAACTCTCTTTCGACAACGCTGTCGTGTTTATTTTAGACGTTCAGACGGTGTCCGCCCCCATTCTCACAAAGTTTTCACAGGACGGATTTACGATGGAAAACGGGGATATGGGTTTTTTAGTGGGTTTCTAGCAAATCATATGAATAGCGCGCTTCTGTCCGAATGTTTACGGGAGCTCAGCGCCAAATTGGATTCGCGGGACATTCTCTTGTCTGATGCGATTCTCAAAGCTCTGAAAATCCTGCGTATTTTTTATGGCAACGACAAGCTGCAATTTTTCAACCGCGAGTTGCTCGGCTACTTGAATGAAGAAATGGTCGAGATCGAAGCTTGCAAAAGGAGGAAAGAGGAGGGAGGGTCAAGCACGGGAGATTCATCCAAGAAAGATTTGGTCAAAGAAGAACAAGCTGTTGCTTACAGGTATTTGACCGGCTTTTGGGTGGAGGAATCTGTCCTCAAACGTGGCGTTAAAACAATCGCCTGCTTGCATTCTCAAAAGACGACCCTCTTCTGCAACTACGGTGTCGGTGAGATCGAACAGGTAATGGCAAAACTGCATTGCGACGATCAGAATTACGTCGGCATTAAATTGTCCGAAAATTCGACGCGCGTTTTCCTTTGCCGCGCCAGCCAGATCTATCGCTTGTACAGCTCAATTCGCCATCAAGTGAAATTGAAGATCGATAGCATGATTGCAGGACTCAGCGAAGATACCGTCTAGTTAATTGTGGGGGCGCATTGCATGCGCCCAGCTTGGAGTGTCGGGGGGGGGCGGCCCCCCCCCCCAACAAAGGGCGCCCCCCCGCCCCCCCCAAAAACCCACCCAAAACAACAACAAAACAACCCACAAAAAACCACCCCACAAAAACCACCACCAACCCCCCAAAAACAACA
>JAYRNY010001242.1:0-13052 GCA_041911975.1 bacterium
AAAGTGCGCTTCGCCGGTCAAATAGTTGTAGAAATCCGTAGCGTCCTTGGCCGGATACTGCAAATTCATCGATGAGTCTAGAAATTCGCTGATCCCGACTACCAGCGCCCACTTGTCGGGCACAGGTCTGTCGGTGCCTTCTGCATTCACGGGTACCTGATTGAAAACCAGCAATCCAAGACAAAGGAAGGCGAGGACTGCGCTGCGCAGAATATTCTTGGCCACAAGACCGATCACTGGAGGCATAATTCATACTCGTATGGGCGCTTAAATGATAGCGAAGGGTATCCTTTTCATTCAAGAGAGATACTGGAATCTCCCACTAAGGGGAAATAGCCTTAGACTAAGCGTTTGTAGTTTGCGTACAGTTTGGGCATAGGTTTTCATGCACCGGAATCGTCCGGCAGCAAGGCGTTTCGAACGCACCGAAAAAGGCAGAGGCTGGTTAATCGGTCGGGCTATCCAGCCAAAACCAGCCCGGCTTGACATCCTTTTCGTCCTCATTTTTGTTTGCTGCCTTACAGGTCTAAGCGCCTGCAATCGAAAGCCCGATGACAAAACCGAAACTCTAGCCTTGATTCCCATGGGCTCAACCGATGAATTCTGGAAAAGTGTGCACGCTGGTGGCGTTCAGGCGTCAGAAAAGCTGGGGGTGAAAATCATCTGGCAGGGTCCGATACGGCGCGACGATCGCACCGCCCAAATCGATGTGGTGGAAAACATGATTGTGCGCGGAGTGAAGGGAATTATCCTCGCGCCAATCGACAACATGGCACTGCGAGCACCGGTCGAAGATGCTTATCGCAATAAGATCCCCGTCGTTATTATCGACTCCAATCTAAACAGCGACAAATCAGTCAGCTTCGTTGCCACGGACAACTACAAGGGCGGCATCATGGCCGGCGAGCATATGATCAGGCTGCTCAACGGTCAGGGTCGCGTGGCTATGTTGCGAAACGTAGAGGGCAGCGCCAGCACCGACAATCGCGAACGCGGATTTTTGGACACGCTCAAAAGAGCACCAGGGATCAAAGTCGTCAGCTCAAATCTGTATGCAGGCGCAACAACAGAATCAGCTTACAAGCATAGCGAAAATTTGCTGGCGCCCCTGAAGTCCGCCAGTGGTGAGGTTGCTTTGGACGGTATCTTCTGCCCGAATGAATCGAGTGCCTTTGGAATGCTCAGAGCATTGCAGGACGGGGGGCTGACTGGAAAAATCCGCTTCATAGGATTTGACTCGTCTGAAAAACTCATCGAAGGACTGGAAAAAGGACACCTGGATGCACTCGTCGTGCAAGACCCTGTGCGCATGGGCTATCTCGGCGTAGAAAAACTCGTCGACTATCTGCACGGAAAACCGGTTGAGAAAAAAATCGACGTTCCGGCGACCCTCGTCACGCGCGAAAATCTCGAGCAACCAAAAATCAAAGAATTAGTTGCACCGGACATCAAGAAATGGTTGAGAGAATGATGTCGATGGACCCACGCCTCAAGGTAGAAAACATCAAAGTGCGCTTCGGCGGAACCGTCGCTCTCGATGGTGTCGACTTTGCTGTTGAACCGGCTGAAATAGTTGCGCTGATTGGAGAAAATGGAGCAGGCAAAAGCACCCTCATGAAGGTTTTGTCCGGCGCTGTGATTCCAAATGAGGGTCGAATGTCCTTGGACGGAAAGTCCTTTGCGCCGCGCAACCCTGAGGATGCGCGGCGCAGTGGCATCGCCATGATTTACCAGGAGCTTTCGCTTCCGCCGGCTCTAACTGTCCAGGACAACATCTTTCTTGGCATGGAAATCTCCAGAGGCGGAATTCTCAATCGGGCAAAAATGCGCAGCGCCGCAGCGGCGGCCCTCGAGGAATTGGGACACGAGATTCCACTTAATACACCAGTCCGCAATCTCTCGATATCCGACCAGCAGATAATCGAAATTGCTCGCGCCAGTGCTGTGGGCTGTAAGGTCTTGATTCTCGACGAGCCGACCAGCAGTATCACGGGGAAAGATGTGCAGAGACTTTTCAGCTTGATGCGCAATCTGAAGTCGCAGGGACACAGCATCATCTATATCTCCCATTTTCTCGAAGAAGTGGAAGAAATTGCCGACAGATTTGTAGTATTGCGCGACGGCAAAACTGTGGGCGGTGGCAAAATTGGTGACACATCACATGATGAAATTGTCGCCTTGATGGTCGGCAGGCAACTTAACGATCTTTATCCCAGAAGCAAGCGACAATTTGGAGAACCGCTTCTTGAGCTGGATTCTCTTTGTGGGGAAGCAAAACTTCAAAACGCTTCTCTACAATTGAGGCGTGGCGAAGTGCTTGGAGTTTTTGGACTGGTCGGCAGCGGAAGAACCGATCTAATCCGAAGCATTTTTGGACTCGACGCAATCAAGAGTGGCAAAATCAAAATTGGAACATACACCGGCTATGCTCCACCCGCTCAAAGGTGGTCGCAGGGAGTCGGCATGGTCAGCGAGGATAGAAAAGGTGAAGGTCTGGCAGTTACAAGAACAATCGCCGAGAATCTGATTCTCTCCCATCCACAAAGCTGCGAAACTTCCGGGGCATTTTCACCTGCAAAAATGTTCGACACCGCCAACGAATGGGTCACAAAACTTTCCATTAAGTGCCGTACACCCGATCAAAAAATCAGCGAGCTCTCTGGTGGCAACCAACAGAAAGTAGCACTTGCCAGGCTGCTCCACCTCGGAGTGGAAGTTTTGCTTTTGGACGAACCCACAAGAGGAATTGACGTGGGCAGCAAGAAACAAATCTACGAGCAAATCGACAGTCTTGCGAGCGATGGAAAAGCCGTGCTCATAGTGAGCAGCTATTTGCCGGAGTTGCTAGGCATTTGCGACAGGATTGCCGTCATGAACAGAGGCCGACTGTCCGGGGCACTAGACGCCAATAATCTGACCAAGCATTCAGTGATGATGGAAGCGATCGCTTCTGAGTTGGATAAACAATCAAGCAATTAGGAAATACCAGTGAACGAAGAAGTCAAAGTTGAAACAAAACAGAGTGAAGACCAGGTGAAGCATCTTGCCAAAGCTCGTTTAAAAGACTGGCTGAATAAGCTAATGCCCTTGGCAGCGCTGGTTCTCGTATACCTTGTATTTGCAATAATTGCACCGCCAAGCTTTGTCAGTTTGAAAAATCTCGAGCTGATCGTTCGCCAAACAACAATCGTCGGCATCGCCTCTCTGGGCATGACTCTGGTCATCATTGGCGGTGGCATAGATCTTTCCGTAGGCTCCGTCGTCGCGCTTGTCACCGTCTGCATAGCCTGGCTGCTGATGGCCGGCAGCTCACCACTGATAGCTGCTCTTGGTGGGATTTTTGCCGGATTGATTTGCGGTCTCATCAACGGCGCACTGATAACCAGATTGAAGCTCGTTCCTTTCATCATCACTCTTGGAACTCTTCTAGTTTATCGAGGATGCGCAAAAGGTTTGGCACACGAACAAAAGATAGATGCGCCACTAAGTTGGATCAATGAGCTTCTAGCTGCACTAAAACCAGAGCAGACATGGATGGTTGTTCCAGCGGGAGTATGGCTGCTGGTTGTTCTTGCAATTCTCGTCGCTCTCGTCCTTCGTTATACGCGCTTCGGCTTGTACACTTTCTCCATCGGCTCCAACGAGCAAGCGTCGCGCTTGTGCGGCGTACCGATAGAAAGAGTAAAACTGCTTATCTACGGTATTAGCGGCTTGTTTGCCGGTTTTGCCGGATTGATGCAATTCTCACGGCTCACAGTCGGCGATCCGACTGTCGCATCAGGACTCGAGCTTGATGTAATTGCTGCCGTGGTAATCGGTGGTGGCAGCCTGGCAGGAGGCGAAGGCTCAGTGCTTGGAACCATGCTCGGCGCACTGATAATGACTGTAATTAGATCAGGCTGCACCCAGATGGGCTTATCCAACTGGGTGCAAGAAATTGTCACCGGAATCATCATTGTGGTTGCTGTGGTGCTAGATAGAATGCGCCACAAACAAAACTCGTAGTCGATATCCGGGGTCTGTAAAATCGAATGCCAAATCATTTATGCTCGTGAGCCTTACAAGGAGGACGTTTCACGGCTTTTGACATAGCAAAGCAGTATTCTGGCTAAGAGATAGAAAAAGCCCAATTTCTGACAAAAACGAAAGTCAAGCTGGTACAAGAGACGTGGAAGCTCTGGTTGTCACGTCGGCGGTTCAACTTGGAGGTGTTATGTCCGAAGATATGGGCGACGGCATGGCTTACGAAGCCCCCACGAAGGTTAACCACGCTCCCTCACTAATAAAGGCACTGCAAACCAGCGGCGCCCTGACCCTTCAACAAGAAGCTCAGTTGCAGGTCGCATTTTCCAAGGCGGGCGACACTCCTGCCGAACAGACATTCTCTGAAAGCGGCATATTCACGCCGAAACAGTCGGCTGGGCTGGCGAAAACCCTTTCATTGATGGACCAAGACCGCATCGGCATCATGGAAGTCACAACATGCATGTCCACGATGTTAAGCACCTTCTCCACCCTGGATGAAGCTCTAAAAGAAATCGAAGTCATGTGCAGCCAGTAGCACCTGGGGGTTTTATGACCAAGCAAATGGGTGCAGACAGCACTCAAGATCTTATTGATGTCTTGGAGGCCTGCGACGGAATAGACGAGCTGCAGGCGAAAAGCTTGACCATTGCTTTTTCAGCGGGCGGCTCGAGAACTCCCCATCAAGTGCTGATGGAATCCGGCATTTTCACAGAAGCTCAGGTCGCCAATCTCGTAAAGATTCTCGGACACCTGGAATGCGGAAAACTCTCGAAAGAAAAATTAGCGTTGTTCATAAAGTCTTTACTCATGAGTTCTCATTCACTGGATGCAGCACTGAATAAAGTCGAGGATTTCGTGAATCCTCCCAGCGCCCCAGATCTTCCGCCTGTATTCAACGCTTTGCTGACCGCGAAGCAAATCACCTTGGAAGATGTGGAAGAGTACCGAAAAGACGCTAGTCCGCAAAAGAATTGGAAGGACTTTTGCGTCTCAAAGGGGGTTTTGAAACCTGAGCAAGTTGATGAAGTCGCTGAAGCCATGAGCTTCATTGAAGCCGGCGAGCTTACAGTGCCGCAATTTTCAGTGTGCTACTTCGATATGGTCACTGCAAAAGTGAGCCTGAGAAAGTCGATACAATTTCGTGGCTGGTGGCCGAATTCACGCCCCATTCCCTGATCGAACGCCCAGTTAATACTTTAAGACAGCATTCCCTGTACTATTTGCCATTTCGGGGGTCCCTGTCCGGCGTATAATACATAGCAAGAAGCAAAATTTTACTTCGTCGACTTGTTTTGCAAATCCCGCAGTGACGATTTCCCGAATTTTGACTAACACCATATGCGGTATCAGACCGGTTGATGTACCGGCATACATAGGTGTGCAACTTCTGAGCGGCCTGGCTGCGCTGCTCTTTTTTAGCTGGCTATACAAGAATGAGACCGAAAAGAAAGGTGTTGCGCCAGCCGACGAGCTACCAGCCGCGTTCAAAGTGCCCAACGCATTTGTCATGCCGCAAGACTATAATGGAAGCAGCCGTCCAGAGACGGAGCGCGAACTGGCTGGCGTGAAATAGGTCAGCGAACCGGTAATCCAACAAATGCGAGCACAGGAAAGAGATCTTTGTTGTCGGACGAAGAGGGCCCTTCTTCTGGCTTTGCTCGTTTCATTACAGTCGCTTGGCGCGACGGCAATGGGACCCGGTGGAACGCCCGAATTGGATCTTGCAAACAAAGCGTACATCACAGGAGACTTCGAGCACGGAGTCCAGTATGTCAACTTGCACTTGCGCAAGCTGCCGCATGACGGCGCCGCCCACTATTTGAAAGCCAACTGCTTGATGAAACTGGCGAGACTCAGAGAAGCCAGAGATGAGTACGCTTATGTGATGAAACTGGCACCCAATTCTGTAATTTCCACATACTCAAAAGACGCATTAAAACAGATCGAAGCGATGCCTGCTGAGCAGCGCGACGCTGTGGAAAACGCAAGAAACAAGGCAAGCGCTGCGGGTGCTTCTTGTGCGCCCACCGGAAAAGTCCCGGCCGGGACGATCGAACTGATCAAGTTTCAAGCCGCACGCGCAAAAGAGCACGCTATCCAGGCAGGAAATGCAGCCTCGAATGATGAACGGCTAAAAGCAGACTCGCAAGGGAAAGCAGAGAAAGACCGCGTGGAGCGTTTGTCCCAATCGGGTGGAGCGCGAGGCGATCATCCCCCTGTTTCCCCAGCCGAAATACAAGCGATGCGCGAGCGTGCCGCACGCAATGCCGAGATTCTTAAACAAATCGGCGACGCAAAAGCTGCCCGCCATGAGCGAGAAGCGCAAGAAAAATCAACGGAACTTCAAAGGCAGGCCGAAGATCTGGAACGCCAGCTCACGGATGAAAACTACAATAAACATCGCGACATAAAATTAAATCCTGTCGGTACCAACTTATACGTCCGCAATTATTCGCAAATCCCGCCGACGGTAAAACCGATGCGGGCGCAAGCGCAAAGCCTCGAAGGCAACATCACCGGTCAACAGACATCGGCTCAACTCCGAACCTCAAACGGTTCCGGCACATTTCGAACAAGTGCAACCGGCCAAGGAAACGGCATCCGCCGAGAAACAAAAGTAAAAGGCGAAGTAATGCCAAGGTAGGCTCTCCTTGACTTTGCCGAGTACATGAGTGCAAGTCGCATAAGTGCCCTTGTGAGATAATAAGCGGTCATGTTTTCGATGACTACAATTTTTGCCCCAATAACTTCTGCCGTGCAATTAAGCCTTAGGCAGGAGACCCAGCGCTTGCAATTCATGGACAGGCTCGTCGAATGAGCATGAGCCAATCGAGTGCATAAAGTTTTGACGAGCGTCTTTGATCGCATCAGCAGTCAACGCCAGACCGCGCCATTTAGCTCCTCCATCGAACCTGAATGCCGCGACGTCCGTTTCTGCGATTATCGCCTCGATGTTCTTCTCACCCTGCCAGGCGAATGCGGCCGCCATCAAAACGTTTAAAAACCCATGCATCACCGCCCGCGGTGCGTCAGGCTCATAAGTCAGAGCGTATTCCGCACGAATGGGATGGTGCAAACCTGCCGTAGCTTTGAATGGCAAGCGCCTTTCCGCGCAGGCAGTGATGAACGCAGCGACTTCCTCAGGCGAAGGAATAGCTTCAGGTTTTACTCCACCAGTGCGAATCTTTGCATAGCATCCAGCAGCCTTCACGGCGTCGAGCTGGTCTAAATTCGAAACAGCCACTTCGCAGTAGACCGGATGTTTCGCCTCGACTACCGCCTTGGTCTCTAGAGTAACAGCGCGCGTATCATCGGTTTCAGACAGAAGAGAAATCGAGCCGTCCAGGGATTTCGGCACTTTTTGCAGTTCGCCTGAGCCAACTACCAACCAGCGCAGCATCCACGAAAAATCGCCATTTTGATAGCTTCCGAAATTCGCCACAGCTGTTTCCAAAGGCAGCGCAGCAGGAGGATAAATGCCGGCATAATCAATCAAACGCTCAAGCAGAGCGCGCAAGGTAGGCGAAATCTTTGCGGCTGTCGTATTCATAAAAACTCTTCTCAACCTCTTGAGAGGGTCGGGCGCCGATGATGTTAGCACAAAAGGCTCCGCGGAATGCGGAGCCTTCCGGTTAGCTAACGGTGCCGTTTAGACTGCAGGTCATCCAGCTGTTGATTCCAAAAACGCCTGTAGGAGGCAATCCACTCATTAGCCTCGGACATAGGCTCCGCGCATAAAGTGAGATAGTGGACTCTGCCGCGAATTTGTCGGGTGACAAGATTTGCATTCTCTAGCAACTTCAAATGCTTGGAAATTGCGGGAAGCGACATCTGAAATGGCTCTGCCAATTCTAGGACAGAACACGCACCTTTTGCGGCTAGATTACCAATAATGGCTCTGCGAGTCGGATCCGACAGAGCAAAGAAAGTTCTGTCGAGTTGCTCGGAATAGTGTTTAACCATTGTTGGCTGTTTTTTTCTTGTCTTCAGCCTTCTCTTCAGAAGGTTTATCCTTAGCTGTTTGTGAGCTTTCAGAAATGGTCTTCAGGCTGGCCAGACCTTTTTCGAATTCCTTGCCGCAGCAGGCATCCATGCTGATAAAAACTTGCATAACTTTGCACATGAATGGGCTGTCACCGTCCATCGCCCACGTCACCTTAGTTGCATCGCCTTCCGGCTGCATCGTAAAAATGGCTCTATTGGTGCCTTCGAATGGTTTCACGAAGTGCAACTTAATCTCGACTTTGGACGGCTCGGCCGTGAGAATTTCCATGTCGCCAGTTCCGACATCATCGTTTCCGACCCATGCATATTTAGCACCGACACCACTTTCTGGACCGCTGTATGTGCGCTTCATGTTGGGATCAACCTTCTCCCACGGAGACCAGGCTGTCCATTTTCGATAATCATTTATGTTGGGAAAAATCTGGTCGGGAGAAGCCTTGATCGAAAGCGAGCGCTCAACATGGAAATTGTCCGGCTTTGTCGCTGCTATACCGAGAATCGCTATGACACCGACGAGAATGACGCCCACCACAATGGCAATCGCCTTCTTCATATGTACGCACCCCACATTTAACAATACGGTTAAACGTTAGCACACACCTGCCTTTTGATCAAACAAAAGTCGATCTCAGGACAGCTTTGAATCTCAACCGATATCGGTTGGCATTTTGGCAAAGCTGTATCGCTTCGCCACTTATTGATCTCCGGGCGGGCAAACCAGATTGTGGTTTGTAAACCACGCCACTTTACATCCCTCATTTATGGGGTGCTCAACTTCAATCCAATCAATCCAATGAGTACGAAAAGTGCACTGACAACTCGGGCCCCATTCATCGGATCTCCGAGCCAGACAATGCCCACAATGAAGGTGCCGATGGCACCAATCCCAGTCCACATCGCATAAGCGGTACCAAGTGGCACATCTCTCATCGCCAATGCCAGCAAGAACATGCTCAACACAATGGCAAGCAGAGTTCCCGTAAGCATCCAGGGGCGCGACAAGCCGTCGATCTGTTTCAACCCGACCGCCCAGACAATTTCAAAAACACCAGCTACAAACAAAAACAACCAGGACATAGCGCCTCCACAAGCGGGCCGTCCCGGTCGAATCACTGGCCAGGTCGTCCTGGCACTTTGCATTTTAGCACGAGAAAAGGTACAGCGCTTGCGGTCGGGTCAGGCACCTTTCGACTACAATTCAAATGTTCTGAAAAGCAGGCGCCATTTGAACGAAAGGCAACGCCAAAGATTAAGGAATTGCCTCCGCACTATCAGCTAAGCCTGCACCACAGACGATGGCACGTATGTTTGCGCGATTTAGCAATGGTTGAAGGAAAATTTGTGAGCTGGCTGCAATCGCAAATTGAATTGATGGAAAGCCTGCGCGGAAAAACGATCACGCGCTGGGTGGGAATTGAAATGGCATTGCGCGAAACAGATGACGGCATTCCTGAATTTCGCCATCCGTCAGTTAATTACCTGCAAATGTCGCGGCTCGATGCGGAATTGAAAGACGAGCAGACCGCGCGAATTATGACGAGCCAGAATGATACGGTGTTTGGCCTGGTGCGTTTCGATCATCTGGCAGACATTCATGCACATACAGACGAAGTAGGCACTGAATTTTACTGCGATCGCTTCGTAACCGAATTGCCCATCGGGTTGGTCGATGACGTAAAAGTCCTCTCTGAAAGCGACGTCATTGCCGCGGTGCATATTTCCATAGGAGCAGATCGCATCAGCATGTTTGCGGGTGAAGTTTACGACGATTACGACAACATTTACTCGGTCAGATTTCTCGACGAAAGTGTTCTTGTTCAACTCAACGGCGAACGCCCAGAACATTTGTCATTTGCCCCCGGCGGCTAGTCTTCCTCCTCCAAAACTGTAAAATAGTTACATTCACCGGCATCTCAATCCCGGGGCTTTCATTGTGATGCGGCCCAAAGACAATCAGCGCCTGAAAGTGCTCCATGCAAAGTGGACACTCCAATCCGTGTATCCAGAAGACGTTCCCGAGATCTGCGAGGGGCTTATTCGCTCAGGACTTGACAGTCCCACTATGCGCAAACTGGCCGGCATGGGGCCATCCGAATACGATCAGGTTCCGCAGCTTCTTCCGCGATTGTTCAGTGAAACAGGCATGGAAGAAAAAACCAAGATCGAAGCAGCTTGGCTACTGGTTCATGAGTACTCCAACCGCGTTCTGGACGGAACCATGGGTGCATACGAAGGAGCCCGCCGCATCGGGCAATTCGGCAACGACTTCGATCCTCTTTTTCCTTATTTGCGCCCATTCGTCGCGGCCTGGTACGAGTGGGATGAGTATCCGGAACATTCCCAAGCATTGGAATCTAAAATTCGCACAGCGGCATCCGCAATTCTTCCGCTCTCACCTCCTCCTACACCCGGTAAGGGATCTGAGGTAGACCGCATGGTAAAAATTGCCAACCAGCAGGCGGAAGCTGACCATACTTACAACAGGATTGACGCCGCCCAGCAACTGGCGAAGGCGATTCCGGCAGGGCATGTCGTTGACGAGTCAAACAGCGGAAACTGGACGGCAATCGGCTCGCAAAAGGACATGCTGATCGTGCTCCTTCATTCGCGACTGCGCTTTGCCATTGTGCGCTGGGAGTTTGAAAAATTCATTCACACGCCGGCGGGAAAACTGGGAATTCTCATGACCAGCGTGCCCAACCCTGATGCGAAAGTACTTTCCTTGACACACGAGACTGTCGGCATACTGGCGGGCAAAGCAATGGAAGACACGCTTCCGTTGCGCTGGTTATCGCTCAGCGACTTGCGCCGAATGACCGAGCCGCATTAGCTCTATTTTGATCCTCATTCAAAACGCAGCGCAGCAATTATTTGGTTGCGCTGACACCGGTTTGAAGAAGCGTCTGAATATTCTTATAGGCCTCGCTGAGAACTGCGTAGTGATCGAATGCGAGCGCTTTGGGATCTTTGAGCAGTGCTTCTACATCTTTCACTGCCAGATTTCCAAGATCATCGGTGGGTGCCATTTTGGCAATATCAGCGCGATTGCCGAGAACGCTCCACTGAAAGTCGATGACACGGTTGCGCACATCTCGGTTGAATGCGTCGCCAATTCTCACGAGCGCAGGTTCACCTATGTGCAGTTTGGTTTCTTCGAACATCTCGCGGGCAGCCGATTGAACAGGATGTTCGACCGCATTTCCGTTTACGTTAGCAAACCCACCGGGCAGAGCTTCTTTACCCTGAAAAGGAGCAACATTTCTCGTACCGGTCAAGACCTTGATGCGTTGATCTACGTCTTTGAACATATACGCGACGGTGGATGTGTGATCGGACATTGGACGATCGTAAATGTATTCGCCGGCTACACTTGCGGGCACTGGTCCGGTAATTCCGTTAACCGGCTTGAGCGCGTTTGCCAGATCGCCAGTGACTATCTGCGCTCCGGATGTAGTAAGTGCCTGCCTCAACTTGGCCGCTTCAGCCGTGGTCAATTCGACAGAGTAATTAGTGCTCACGGCATTACCGGCGGTGACACTCTCAATCTTCAATCTATCGGCAGGAATATCTACATTCAATTTCTTGAGCGAGCCGATGGCGCCGTCTGCCAGGGTTTGATTCGTCGCATCGATAGTGGCTCCCGGCAATGCCAGTTTGCCATCGGCTGCAGGCAAAGCAACCCTCGATCCGTCTGGCAGGTGAACATCAACTGTCACTGTAGTTGGAGCCTTGGGATAACGGTACACATACTGAAGTTTGCCTTCCGCAGACAAGCGAACATCACCGCTCCATTCTTGATAGTTCGGACTTCCGTCATTCGATATCCACTTATCGGCTGTTCCCTGGCGCATCATACGCGTGCCGTTCGGCAGCTCGACGCTCTCGATTTGCATCTTGCCACTTTCCAAACTGCGCACTGTAATCTTCGCTCGTTCGCCATCTGCCGTAAGCGCGTTTTTCGCATCGCCTTTGATTGCAGTGCGATCGCCTGCCATGAATCTCGAAACCCCGTAAGAAATTCCGCCCATGATAGCACCGCCGGCGCCCCAGGTGATGCCCTCATTCAGCATTCGCTCGGGAGTCGCCAGCCCATGCCCGTGGAACGCAGAATCCGCATTGGCATGAACAACACCGGCACCGAAGCCGGACAACCCACCGCGCGCCACACTGTTGAAGAATGTTGGTGCGCCGAATTTCGAAGCCAGCCCACCAGAAAATGCATCGATTGCCGTAAACGTCACTGCCTGGGTCGCCCCATTCGAGAGGCGATTCCACTGGCTCTCACCTGGCTTCAGGGGCTCGAGGACGGAGCCGGATACAAAGCCCGTCATGGCGCTGCCCGTCAGCCTGACGCCAGTAGAAGTCGCCGGCGCACCAAGAAGTTTGCCGGCAACCTTGTTCATCACAGCCGCAAGCAGGATGTAATCAAAAATCACCCCGGCTGTCGAACCGATTTTCTGCGCAGCCAACTTTCCACCGGACACGTTTGGGTCAAGCTCGACAAGGTCGACATGCGGCAAATGTCCGAGCGAGACGAACTGCCCGACGCCATTGATGGGGCGCTCGATACCGCCATCGATAAACCCTTTGGCAAACTCCTTGCCGTAATCGAGCACATCGATAGCGAAGTCCTTGACGGCTTCAGCATTTGTCCGATGGACAGGAAGATTTGTATCCAATAGAAAGTTACCTCAAGTTCGCCTGAGTCACTTCCCTCCCGTCTGTATACGAACGGTTGCCCGATTGGACACGGATTTAATCTTTCCGCCCCCGCACTTCAGACAACCGAAACCCTCACGAAGGCTCCCTGGATTGCTGCGCTTTGATATGATTGGCGCTGATTCCAGCGACTAACCAACCGGGTGTATGAACATGGATATGGACATCAACAAGTACTATACGCGCCACATCATGGCAGCATGGATCGCATCGGAAGAAATCAAAGGTCCATCGATGCGCATGGACGATGGCTCTGTTCCGACCGATCGTCTGCGCAGACAATTTACGCCTTTAATTGAAAA
>JAYRNY010001243.1:0-6667 GCA_041911975.1 bacterium
CCATTGTCGGTCAAGTAATGAATGAAGTTGGTGATGGCTGGGTTCCAAGCCGTATCGGTTGTCGGCACACCCCATTCTCCGACAAAGCCTTTGGCGTTGTTTGCCTTGAGCCACTCAACGAACGGCCTGACCTTCTCTATGCCGACGTTTGGACCGGCCGCTCTGGGGTCGACGTTGTCGTATGCACCCGAGCCACTATCCCAGTAAGAGTGCGCCGAGAAGACGATATTTTGACCTGATCGCGCCAAATCCTCAAAGCCGGTGAAATCTCGCGCCCACTGATCGCCCTCTATCACAATCGAGTGATTGTCACCTGTCGCTCTAATCGCATTCACCACCTGCGTGGCTGTGTTAACCCAGGTGTGATTGGTATTGTATGGCTCGTTCATCAGATCCCAGCCACCGATGGCTTGGCTCTCAGTTTCATTCGCATCGACCTCTTTGACTAGCTTTTGCCAGAAATCCTGCAGAGTGGACACGGGCAATCCCGGCTCTCCAACGACTGTTCCGCCATTGTCATTGCCGACTCCCCGTCCTCCCGGTCCGTGATTGAGCGTGTAGCGGTCGAAATTCATCAGGCAAGGGATTACTTTTATCCCACGCTCTGCAGCCGCTTGTAAAAACTTATGCAGTTGATCCATCTCATTGCGATCGAGCGGACCATTGAGTATAGGTTGAAACTGCTCCCAGCTGATCGGCAGCCGCACGGTATTCATGCCTTTGCTCTTGTAATAATCAAGTTCTTGCGCTGTCGGCCAGAACTGATTATCGCCTGGTTGCCACTTGCCCCAGTCGGCGCCGTCCAGGTTTACTCCTCGTATATTGCCTACATCAAGCGTGGTGCGCCCGTCGCCTGGCGGCAGGTCATAAATAGGATTTTCCAGAGGTGCATCGGGCGCGTGGTAAGTTTCACTTCCTGAATCGTTCGAATACTCCGAGCCTCCGGAATCTCCTGTGGGTTCCTGCCAGCCCCCGTCGGATTCTTCTGAGCCCCCTCCGGATTCTTCTGAGCCACCGTAGGAGCCGCCCCAGTCGCCGGAGCTATCACCATGGTAATTAGAGCTACCATCGTCACCCGCTTGACCATCGTGATTTGAATTTCCCGCGCCGTTTGAATAGTCAGGCCAATTTGTGGATGGTTGCTCGTGTTGCGGCGGAACATCAGTGCCGTCTTTCAATGCAAGTAATCGTCTCAATAGATCGGCGACCGCTTCCGCCCATGTCCTGTATCCGGCAGGCGACAGATGCAGTCCATCTTGCTGATACAGCTGCGGAATTTCTCTGCCGTTTTGATCTACAAAATCACGATTGATGTCGGCAAACTGTACAGAGCCATCGGACTTGGCTAACTGAGACAGCTCCGCATTGGTTGCTGCGACTTTGCTGTTGTCCGGATCACCGGCAAGCGGGCGCGGCAAAACGCCCATGAGCAGAACCTTCGTGTTGGGGCTGCGTGCATGAATTGAGTCGATGATCTTTTCAGTATTGTCGGCAATCTGTTGGGGAGAAAGGCTACCTATATCATTGGTCCCGATCATGACCATCGCTACTTTCGGATGCCCTTGAAACTCTCCGTGGTTTATTCGGTAGAGCAATTGCGCTGTTCCGTCGCCACCCAATCCCAATGGAGTGGGATTTTCGCTTCCGAATTGGATTTTGAATCCCTCAAGATTGGCGGGGTTATAACCCATAGCCTCTGTTATGGAGTCACCAAACATGACGATATCCGCACCATTTTCTGCCGCTTGTCTGGCTCTCTCTACGTTTTTCTCATGGAGAGCTTCCCAGTCTGCTGGGTTCGGATACGAACCGTTTGCGTGATTAGGCAGCATTTGTTCTGATAGCTGGGTCATCTCAGAGATTGAGTGTGCGTTGGCGGTGCTTTCGTTTTGAATCCCGGCGTTTTCTGAATGAAGCGCTACGGCTTCTGCTGGGCGCGCTGCTCCCTCTGCTGAAACCGTATGACTTTCTGACGGAAGTGTTGAAGCCTCATATGGATCGCTAAATTGAATTGTCTGCCCATCCGGAGAAAAATCAAATTCCTGGCTTTCGACCCGCGGGAAAGTCTGTCTCACTTCGCTTGGGTCGGACATGTCGACCATCGAGTGACAGGTATCTGCCATTGCACCACAAGTGGTGTCGGGGCGGTCAAAGCCACCTCTGTGGATATTGTGCATGCGGAGTACTCCATACTCAGGAGAAGTATGCAAATAAGCTGGCGCGCGGTTCGTTATGACGCGATGCGCAGCGGAATATGGGCGGCATTACTATGCAACGCGACGTGTTGCGTCCGGTGTATTGCTTTTGGCGAATGGTAAGGGAACAAACACGTGGCGTGCATGACCAATTTATTACTGCTCTGCTACTAAACCGTGACAAGCCCACGAGCATTCTGCGCACGAGAGTCCAGAAGCCGAGTGTCTCATAAGGTGCCAATTCAGAGCAAATTGGTCGTAATCTGCTCTAAACCGGGAATAAGAACGAAGGCAAATAGTATGTTTCGCAAGATTATATGCCGGAGAAAAATCTACAAGTCCTGTTATCTTCAATCACGCCGCGGTTGCACGACGAGACGTTTGTCTTTTGCAGTGTGAGTGAACGCGAATTGAAGGCGCTCAAGGCTGATCCGATTTGTGTTTTTCGTGAGGCTGAAGGTGTTTCGGTTATCATCGAAAAAGCGGTAGCGGATGCGGCTTCGCTGAAGTACGACGGCACCTGGTCGCAAATCACTTGTGACGTTCTTTCCGACCTCAACGCGGTGGGATTCATCGCGGCAATGGCGAAGATGATCGCGGATGCGGGCATCTCTGTAAATACTGTTTCGGCGTTTCATCACGATCACTTGTTTGTCCCTTCAGATCGGGTAGATGAAGTGATGCTGCTACTTCAAGAGCCGCCAAAGAAGCCGGTTCCGGATCGCGATCCGATCGCTGATGTTCGAGTTTTGATTACCGATGTTTTCAATAATCATAGAGCGAATAAAGCAATGGGCTCGCTTCTCACTCAAGGGCACGCTTTGATTTCATCGAAGTTTGGTGCTGCGCTTCCGGCAGATATGCGTACCTTTTACGAGCGCTGCTCTGATGTGAAGATCTTCAATCGATATTCCATTTTGTCTTTGCAGAAGGCGTTAGATCAGGACAGATCGCAAATACCGAGAGGCTGGATGCCGTTTTGCGAATTGTCGACCGGCGGCTTGATCGCAATTGATCTCAGCCAGCCCGATGATGTTTATCCGATCATTGATCTCGATTGCGGTGACTTCGACTACCTTGTGATTGCGCTCGGTTTTACAGAATTTTTGGACAACATTCTGGCATATGGTGAACATTCCAATTACTGGGATGACCACAGCAAGCAATACGGCACCGCGAAGGTTTACTTGAAAAACTCGCAAGTGCGCAAGAAGTATGAGGAGTATTGGAACTCGCTTGGTGAGGAGCGCGGACCAGAATGGTGCGACTCGAGCGGCTGCGAAACGAAACGCATCAAGCTAAGCGTGTTCTGCAAACAGCATCAGTTTGAGCAGGTCTACAAGGTCCCCTGCCCATTCACAAATGACAATCCGCCGGAGACATTCGCGGAGTATCAGCTCAAGGAGTGAGATCCGCTCCGTCAGTCGTTTGCGCAGGCGGTTCTTCAATAGGTACACCATTTTCATCGACCATCACTACTCCTGGCAGCTCAGGATAGTAGGAAGGGATTTGGTCGCGAAACGACTGGAAGAGTCCGTTATCATAGGCTCTTTGGATATCGCGAAGAACCTCTTCCATGGAAGGATTTGGTTCTTCTGGAAGAGCATTAGACTCATCTAGAGCAACTTTCACTTCGTCCGTCGCGTCTGCTGCGGTAGCATATTGCTGGTCGGCGAGCTGCGCGTCCTGTTGACCGAACGTCGGAATAGATTGCACCTCGACATCGGGAAATGAGAGCTGAGAGAGGTCTGGTGGGTACGGTTGACAAACAGCTGTATTTGGAACGCTTTCAAAAGTTTGCAGACTCATTTTTTGCTCCTTTTGCGGCAGAAATCTAGCCTGTGGAGGAAGGACCTACACGGAGAGGGGGAGGTATTCGGCTAACCTGCTTGTCAGCCCATATTAGCCTGGTCGTCTGACAGTCATTGGACAGGGATCTGCATCACAGTGCAGCAAAACTCGTGAAAGCCTCGTGAGAGTTTTTCTAAAGGCAATGAAGCTTGCACCGCTTATCGCTGTGTTTGAGGGTGGTTTCCACACCAATAAGGCGGCAAGTGGACCCAATTTCATTAATGCGGTCAATGGGGGCTGCACCTGCAATTCCGTTTGCGCGGGGGGCGAATCTCAGGTACGTGGTTTTTTGATTCCACTTTGACTTCGCAGGTGGCATTGACATTGTTTGCCGCACTAATTGCGGCTCTGGGCTATTATTGCGAAATCCGCATATTATGCTTAATCCACACGACAGCAGCAGAGCGGCGATATATGCAGTTGTCCAATAGTGTTTCTTCGAAGCTACGTTCTTCTATAAATCTAAAGCTGATCTTGTGTCTGTGCGATGCCGCTGGGTTGAGTCGGCGTGCTAAGAACATCCGCGAAATGTATTGCGGTAAAGCCAACCGCAGAGACTGCAGCGAAGGTGAGCGCTGCACGTCTGATGTTGCGTCGCGAGATCAATGCTTTTACTAAAAAGAATGCCGCAAAAAGAAGGGCTGTCCACGCCAGGGCCTGGGTGCCGGCTCCGGCTGCACCTTGGCTGCTTGAGAGTGCGTGCAGTGTGTCATAGATGAATGCCGACACCCCAATGAAGATCGCGCAGCCGACCCACATCCGAATCCAATCCGGACGTTCATCGCCAGTGGTATTGCGCGTGTGCGTCATGTGGTGGTCTCACATTACCGATGCGAGTGTCTCATATATAGGTAAGACCTGAAATCAGTAGAAATCCCACCCAAAGCCGCCTCCAGCAAAGGATTTCAAAAAATGTAGTCTGGACAACAATTCGGCTCTTGACTTCGAGGTGGGTTGCACTTAATCTGTAGTCCGGCACGCTTTAGAGCCGTTTTTGTCCGAACCTTACTAAATATCAATCACGCCTTCGTTGGAGGATTTCATATGCGTAAAGCCAAAGCATTGGGAGTAGTCGCTGCTGTAGCTCTCGGCCTCGCCCTCAACGTACCAGCATTTGCACAAGCTCAAGGCGATCAATTCTCGTCCGCCGGTAATGAAGGGATGATGAGCTCCACTGATGGTGGATCCGCTCAAACCAATACCGGATCACAAACCCGTCAAGAACAAGACAGCCAAGCCCCGACACTGCAAGGCGCCACCAACGGCACCATTGGACCACAAGGCTCCGATGCTACCTACATTACCGGCGTAAACACTGCAGGTACGGTCCGTGTAAACAACTTGGCTAACTTGGAAGCGTTGCTCAACATCATCGCCAACGGTATGGAAATCCTCGGTATTGCCTGGGGCGGACCTACCATGATCATGGGCTTCATGCACATGGCAGCCGGCACACAAGATGCAATGAAGAAAGTACTCTTCGGAGCCGCTGGTGTGACAGGCGGATTGGCAACACCCGGTTGCATCAACTGGCTCGTTGCTTCCGCTCGCGACGCCAACCTGTTCAGCTAATCAAGTTTTCCCCCGCCAACGCCAGCCAGAGACCTCCCGAAAGGGGGGTTTTTGGTCTTGTGGGCATCTGTAGCGGCGTATTGAATGCGCCTTTTTTGGCGTGTCGGCGGGCTCGCCGACACGGCGTGGCATGTAATCCGCCTCTACATATTTCTGAATGTGCGAAGATGTGTCCAACGGAAATTGAACGGGGACATTTACCATTTCGCTGACCGACGACCAGAAGAAGAAATATCGCAAGCAGCTGGCCATGCCGGGTATGACCGAGGAGTGCCAGGAGCGTTTGATGAAGGCGCGCATTTTGATCTTGGGTGCGACTGAAACTGCTTTTGTTTGTGCCGATCATTTGATGCGCGTGGGCGCCGGGCATTTGGAATTGGCGGGGTCGAGCGTCTATGACTTGCACTTGCTCGCCGAGCGACTGGATGGACACGGTGCAAAACACGATACGCATATCGGCGTGGCGGATAGAACATTTGATGCGCATGACTCGGAAGACTTGATCAGATCTTTTGATGTTGTCGTTGATGCGATGGTGGATTGGCAATTAAAACTAGTGGCAAGCGATGCTTGCATGCATCTGGCAAAACCGCTTGTGCACGTCGGCGGTGAAGGTTTCCGTTATCAGCTCTACACGATGCGCCCAGGCAAATCTGCGTGTTTGCGTTGTGTTTTTCCTCGCATCGGCATTGACGATTTCCCCAAAGCACCGGATGAAGAGGCTGTATTCCCGCCTGTGCCAGGTGTGCTTGGTGCATTGCAGGCAATTGAGGCTGCGAAACTGGCGGCGCGCATCGGAGCTAGCCAGGGAAACGAACTTTTCAAATTTGATTTCTTGAGCGGTGAGATGGAGATGGTTGCCGGCTTGGATGCTGTGGCGGACTGCCCCGACTGCGGCAAGCGGCGGCGATAGCGGCCCTGTTCGAGTGACTGCTCGTACCAGCCGGCACAGACCTGCGTTCTCGCGTGAGGGCCCCGGGACACCTCACGCGCAGGCTGTATGTCACGGCATTCTGAGCAGTTCCAAATGCGATTGAGCATATCTCCCA
>JAYRNY010001244.1:0-2901 GCA_041911975.1 bacterium
CCTGGCGGCGCCCAGAGGAGAGCGCTCGGGCAAGACAGGTCCTCTGACACACTTAATCGCTGACCAGGGAAGGTAAAGCGTTTCATTCTCTCTGCGCAGGCAGAGATAAGTGTTCTGGTCAGCCATGGCAACCTCGCCTTCAACCTGCTCACCACTGATGAGCAGGACTGTTACGGCTGTGTTCATTGGAATTGCCACGGCGATCTCCCGTTCCAACTCATCAAATATTAGCAGGCGCGTCAGCAGGCTGACGACCATCAAGCGACAGTTGAATGCAAACACATATACGATCTACCTCCAGCACGTGAAACTCTTAGGCAACTCTATTTTGAGCACGCGTTCTTTCGTAATCGTCTTCAAGATTCTGCATTGTGTATTGCTTCTGTTGCTCTGCGGACTTGGCCATTCGGACGTCGGCAAGCGCTCCGTATGCGTCTGCGATGGCGCCGAAGATTTGATTGATACGATCGTAATTGCCGGTCTTAATGCATTGCGCGAGCGCTTTGCCCAGATCGCTAATGCAGCCTTCGATAGCGCCTTCACTCATGCCCTTGGGATCGGATTTTGCCATGCCGATAACGCCATTAGTGTTATTAACAGCCATGATCACTTGAGCTGATGCAGATTGATATTCGGGGCTGGTTTGAGAATATCCGGCAGAGTTCAAAACTACGCGGCCATCGGCGTTGGATACAGAACCGTCTCTGTGTATGAAGTTGCCATTAGCGAGCTGCACGCCTTCAGGAGTGCTGGTAAATTCCGGTGTCCATAATCGATTGGTTTCGGCATTGTACGTAAAGACGGTTTTGCCTTCTGGAGTGACTTCACTATAAGGATTTTCTTTGTTGTGAGTGTCATAAACAAAGCGAGTATTGTCTGGTCCTGGACCAGTCTGTTTGCCGTCGTTTTCGTTAGTGTAGGTAGCTTTATCTCCCGGCTTGGGACCAGTCTGAACATCAGTCTTTATGCCGGTCGGGGTCGCCGTTATGGTGACATCGCCTACAGTGGTCGACGGCTTGCCGTCAGGCGTCGTGTTGACCTGCACCTGTGTGACGCCATCGACTTTGGCTTCTCTAGTGCCGTTGCGCCAGGCCTCAAATCTCTTGCGCATGCCTTCAGGCATATCGCTGATGTTTACTTTGTGACCATTTCTCCAGAATTCCGGCTTGCCGTCAGCGCCTTGCTTCACTTCCCATTCTCTGCCATCGCGGCAGTGACCAAAACGGGTGCGTCCGTCCTTGCCTTGAATAGTTCTAAAACCATCGCTCTCTACCTTCTCGGTTTGATCGCCGAATTGGTGAACACCAGGCTGGTTGCGTTCAGCAGCCGGAACACTGCTTGCCGGAACATCGCCATGGTTGAAGACTTTGATGGCGCCGTCATGGTAACCCTTGACAGTGTCTATGACACCTTTGTCTGTAATTTGTCGAGTCAGATTGTCGAAATTCTTGGTCAGTGTGTGATCGCCCTGTTCCATTCTGTTGCCGGACTTGTCGAAAAACTCTCTCTTACCATCCTTATGTTGAATGATTTTCGAGCCGTCTTTGGCTTGATATGTGGAATCGCCGGTTTTCGCATCGGTCGTGTACTTGCCGCCGTCTTTGTCGGTCATGTAGGTTTGCCCGGTGGTCGAATCATAATAGGTAGTATTGCCGCGAGAATCTGCGACGCTTGTGACCTTCCCGTCTGATTGGATGACTCTAGAGTCCCTGCCTTGACCATCAGTGGCTGTCAGCTTGGTGACTTTTCCGTCTTTCTCCTCGACCTTGGCTTGCGCATCACTGCCGAATTCTTTCTTCCAGACTCCGTCCAGAGCACTGTTTACGACGCCGGCCGCTGCATCGTAAATACCTTTGCACACGCTGGTTAATCCATCCCATGCGCCTTTAGCAACACCTTTTACGAAACCAAGGAATCCGCCCTCTTTCTTTTCTTCGGGCGGATTGAAAGTAATTGCGTCGGAAGTGATATTGGCTGTTGGGCAGCTCGGGGCATTGGTCCCGTCGGTAGCAACCTTGGTCCGGTCTGCCTCTTGCGTGTACGCCGCCTGCACGCCTTCAACGTTAAGCTTGTCCTTCTTTTGCTCCGCACCCTCACCATCGTGATCCTCGCCCTCATTGTTCGTATCCGCAGTAGAAACTGCGGGCTTTGTAGCCTCATCGACTTTCTTGTCATTGGCAGGCACAGAGGAAGCGGTCATTTCCTGTCCCAGGCTCGAGTGATGGTGGATGATAAGCAAGCGTGACCCGTGCGGCCACATAGTAAGTTGTCAGTATTCTGAAACATCAGGGGTGCCCTGTCCATGGTGGAATTCCCATCCAAGATTAAAAATACCCAAAAACAATCAATTTCTATCCTTTTATGCGGTTCAGGAGGGGGTTTTTGGGCATTTCGTGGAGCGAAAGGACGCTAGAATTCGTACTAGAAGGCATCAAAGAGGGTGCCTGGGTCAGAAAACTAGCGCCAGTCGGCGGCTTCGTACTTACTATTCGAGCTTCTTAATACTGAATGATCCAAGCAGATTTTAATCAAAACGCAAAACTGGAAAGAGTTTCCAGCCTTTCTGCCCGCCTCCGTCCGGTCTGGCTACCTTTCATCCTGGGTGTCTGTGTCGCATTGAACGGGTGCGCGCAGGTGTCCCTGTCTGGGAAACCAAAGCAGGGCGGAGGTGAACAGGGACAGCAACAGGCAACTTCCCAATCCAATGCTCCCAATCTTGCCGGCTACTGGAAAATCAATTACACGGTCAACAACAAACCGATGACGGCCAGCGCCCGTCTGACCCAGGCCGGTAACTCCTTTGAAGGCTCCGGCTCGGACGACCACAATAGCTCACCTTTTAACATTACCGAAGGGCGAGTGACGGGCGGCGGCGAAGTGCGCTTTTACAAGAAATACTCA
>JAYRNY010001245.1:0-3938 GCA_041911975.1 bacterium
ATGCGCGCCTTTTGGCTCGGACAGATCGCCCGCATGAAGCTGCTCTCGTCTATGCAGAAGCCCGCCAGGTCGCAGCAAGCACTCAGGTATAGAAGCGCGACACCATATATGATGCCAACCAAAAGGGCGACGCATGGCGCCGCCCTTCAAAAAACCTTATTGTCGGTAATTACTGATTTGCTTTTTCGGCCTCTTCAAGCAAGCGCGCTCTTCTGTATTCGTCCCAGGCACTGCTGCTGTCCGGGCTAAGCACATCCATAATTTGTTTGATCCACGTTCCCAAAATGCTCATATACAACCTCAACTTCTAGTTTTCAGGTGATGCAAACGCGGGCAGCGGCCTGCCAACCTGCACTCTTGTGGAGTTCTGTGTTAGCTACATACCCGCCTGGAATCGGCTTCTTCGCTTGACATGGCGAATTCGCCGAAATTTAGCAAAACGCGCTGTCCGCGCATTGTTATGAGCCCCTTGACGATAGCGCATGAAAGTTGTTCCTCCGCCTGTAACTGCCCAGGGGCGATGCCATGCATCCCCCAGAAGCCAATCGCCTGCCCCCGCGAGCTTACGTACCAGTAGGCGGTCCGCTTTTCACGTATTTGGCACGTGCCAGTGTGTGCAACATCAAAGCACAGTCTATTTCCTGTCCATCACGAACCACTGATACTGCGGCTTCCGTTATCACCAGTTGTCTGCCTGCTTTGATGACACTGCCGCGCGCAATCAGCTTTGAACCGCGCGCGGGGCTGAGAAAGTTGATTTTGAACTCCGCTGAAAGGCATTCTTCATCTTCTTCAAGCGCTGTGTATGCAGCATAACCGGATGCCGAATCCGCCACCGTAGCAACCATGCCGCCGTGGAAAAACCCATGCTGCTGGCGAGTAGCGTCGCTGAATGGAAGGTGGATCTCGACGTAGCCGGGACGAACATCAACCAGCTCGCCATTTAGCGCCGCCATTACGCCCTGATGAGTGAAACTGCGGCGAATCTTTTCCTCGAAGTTCTCGTCGGGAGGGACGAACTCTTTTTTGCGAACGGTTTCGAAGGTTGCCATATCAAGCCTTTCGGGTGTTACGCCCTAAGTGTATCAGTCTTGCCGCCGGCAAAAGGATTGAATGAGACAACTGGAGCGTATCGGCATGAAACCTCCAATCCTATGGTGGCAGATTCGCGGCGCTTTACGAAAAGTCAATTGAAAAACAGCTGCCGAATTGCCGAGTAACTTTTGCAAAAGGAAAAGATGCATTTGCAAAAGAAGTGTTTGCGCCACTGCATTGAAGGTTTCCGGCATTTCAGCCCATTCGGTCTTGCGGATACAAGTTCCGAAAGATTTCTGAAATTGGGTCAATCATCGTGGGCATATCATCTTCATAAGGCGACTCTTCTCATATACGAAAACCGGTATTTCGTTCGCCCCGGGAGATAAACCATGACTGTGGAAGCCCTAGTCTTCATAGCTTTGGGACTTCTCGCCGTAGGGTTCATACTCAAGATTGCTTCCGGCAATTCTTCAAGACGTAAGCAGGACACGAGATCTCTGAAAGCCAAGCTGGAGAGTTGTCCACCATTGCCCAGGGAGTTTGAGGCTGAAGTAAGCAAACTTGTCGAATCGAAAAAACTGATCAATGCAATTAAGTACGTGCGAGAAATTACAAAACTGGATTTGCGCGACTCGAAAGAGCTCGTTGATTTGGTCAAAGCAGGCAAAAGCTTGCATGACCTCTGTCCGGAAAAAGTTAATGGAAACGGGAACGGGAATGGCAATGAATTGGAGGTAAGTAGCGTGGGCAAAGAAAAAACTCCAGATGATAGAGACTCCGCTCCGACAGCAGAATTACAGACAATCGACAATATCGAAGCGATTCAACGGGTTCAGATCCTGATTTCGAAGGGGCAAACCATCGAAGCTGTGCAATACCTCTGCGACAACGCAGGATACGACAAGAAACGAGCGCTGGCGCTCGTCGAAACCATGGGCAAGAAAGTCTACTCTTCGGACTGAGAACTCTCGTTCTGGAGCCTTGCAGCCGTGCCTGGCGTAGTTTCGAAGCGCGTTCCTAAAACGCGCAGGGGCGCATTGTGTGCGTCCAAAGATAAAAGTGCATTGCACCCCAGAATTTGTCTTAGTGGTAGCCCATCTCGATCATCTGCTCTACAGTCGGCTCTGGATGCCAATTCGGTTTAGGCATTTGATTGAAGCCGACCACCTTCACACCGCTAATGCGATTTGCCCATAGCTGCTGCATCACGTTTTGCACCTCTGCATCCGGCACATACATGTTCGTCACATCAGGGGTCCGCAGCCCAAGCCGGGTCAGCCAGTTGTGCCCTAACCCCAGACCGGGTACGAGCAATTCGCCTGGCTCGTGCGCTCCCGCACTGTGCACCCGCGGAGCCACTGATTTGGAGATTCCGTAGACAATCGGAAATTCGGTCAGAAACTGGGGACTGTGACGGTGATAGGCAAATGCCTCGTTGAAATCGCGGGTAATGGAAATGTTCCTGTTTGCAAACTCCTGTCCGGCGCTTTCTCCAGCATTGTGGTCCATGCCGCGCAAACGCACTTCGCGCGATGACAAAATGCGACCGGTATTCAGCACAGAACTGAGGCTGTTCGACATCGTTCCGTGAAAAAGATTGGCCAACTGGGCAGTTGCATCATACGGCATCCAATCATGAGGAGTAACATAGTTGTGCGTGTCGCGATGAGCATGCATTCTAGGCATACTCATGTTTTTCATCATGGTCTCATAGTCGTAGCCGTAGAAGTCCTGGCGCCCGCGCTCGAGCTGATCCATCACGTAGGAATCCGGTCGCAGGTCTTCAATCAATTCTTTGTTTGGCGCAAGCTCAACCAGCGCTTCGGTCAATTTGTCGTTCTTGTTTCTATGGTCCGCCGGCTGTTGCAATGCTTTGCGCATCCTGGCTACGCGCTCGGAGCTGATTGTTTCAGTAGCCAATTCTTGATCGCTGTAGTGCTTGAAGCCCGGCTTGCCGTCCTTACCGTGCCAGACTTCCATGAGCTTTGCAGCGAACTGGCCTCGCACGTCCTCCATTTGGCGTAAGATGTCGTATCTATTGCCGGTCGGATTTGTTTCCCAATCGGCTTCGCCTTTCTTGACTCGCTCGAAGTACTCCGGAAGCGCCTTTTCGAAGGCAGTGGCCGGGTTGTTCTCGGCTGTCAGAACCGGCTTTTCCACCGCCGGCACGAGACGCGGGAAAGTGCGATCCACAAGGCTCTTCAATGGGCTGTGCGGCAAATCATGCTGATTCAAAAAGCTGTAAGTCGCCTCACGCGTCGACGTGATACCGTCGCGAATTGCACCTTTCACTCGCCAGTAAGGGAAATTCACTCGATCCGAGTTCCAGACATCTTTCACCGGCTTGGAATTCCAGGTTTCCGAAACCTTATTGCCCGCAACTTCGAAGCCCTTAGTGATGAAGTGCTGAGTGGGCGGCAAGGCCACGTTCATAGTACCGCCAGTAATACCAGCTCTGACGAGGTCTTCGCCGTTTATGCTTTCGCCTGATGCGAAGCGCGAGCCCGCATAACCGGCCATGCCGCCAACTGTTCCTATGCCAAACCGAGTAACGCCGCGCTGCAACAGGCCTTCCGCAGCGCCTGTAAGCATATTGCCTTTCGTAAATGCGAACATGGCTACACCGCCGCCAATCGCATTGCCGATGCGCGTTTCGCCCTCATGAGTGTCGCGAGCGAAATCCAACGAGGCTGCGCCTATAGTTGCTGCACCGAGTTCGCTGGTCATCGCCCGCGCCACCGGTCCATTCAACGCCAATTTCGAAGCTGTTCCACGCATCACTCCGCCAGCCACTTTACCGGCGATGATATAGGGCGCAATTGATCCCAGACCGCCCGAGATGTTTTGCACAAACCAGCCAGGGGTCATAAAGTCGGTTTTCGATACAGCCAGCGTTTCTG
>JAYRNY010001246.1:0-5982 GCA_041911975.1 bacterium
AATTGTCGATGCGCTGATCCGCGCGCCTGAAAAAGGCAAGCAGGTGGCTGTCCTGGTGGAGCTGAAGGCTCGTTTTGATGAAAAGAGCAATATTGAATGGGCGAAGGCGATGGAACGTCAGGGCGTCCACGTGGTTTATGGTCTGCTTGGTCTTAAGGTTCATGCCAAATGCGCATTGATTGTTCGTAAAGAAGGCGACCGCATAAAGCGCTATGTTCATATCGGAACAGGCAACTACAACGCTGTGACGGCGCACCTTTACACCGACTTCGGTTTGCTTACGGCAGATGAAGAACTGGGCGCCGACGTTGCCGATTTGTTCAATTATCTAACCGGCTATTCGCGGAAGAAAGACTATCGAAAACTGATCGTTGCGCCAATTAATTTGCGAGATCGATTTGAAAGCATGATCAGACGAGAGATTGAAAATCATAGGAACGGCAAGCCCGGTCATTTGATCTTCAAGACCAACGCACTGGTCGATGAGCGGATTATCAAACTTCTATATGAAGCATCTCAGGCGGGCGTACAGATCGATCTGATTGTGCGCGGCATCTGCTGCCTCAAACCGGGTATTCAAGGCGTCAGCGACAACATCAGAGTGGTCAGCATCGTCGGCCGCTTCCTCGAGCACAGCCGCATCTATTACTTCCGCAATGGCGGCGACGAAGAAATTTATTTCGGAAGCGCAGACCTGATGCCGCGAAATCTAGATCGCAGAGTGGAGGTTCTTGTCCCCATCGAAGACAAGAAAAACGCCCGCTATCTGCGTGATGAAGTGTTGAACGCTTATCTATGCGATACGGTAAAAGCACGCATCATGTTGCCGGATGGGACCTACATGCGAGCACCCGTGCACGAAGCTGGCATCAACTCGCAGATGTGCTTCATGGAAAGAAGAACCTTCTAAAACGCAGCCCCCAGCGGCAGGGTCAGTTGGCGAGGTTGTTTCAAGTTCGATGTCCGAACCGCGTCGATTTGCATGAAAGTTCCTTTGCGCAGGTTTTTGAACAGCAATCGTCCGCGCTCCGGTCCACACTTTCGGCAATGCATTCCGGCGATAGAATCTGGGCGTCGGTGCCTGGTGAAAGACGTGAGGCATGAGGGGCAGCGCGCCTGCCACGCGCCTTCCGGCAAAACCGCCGTATTGTCGCAAGCCTTAGGGTGGCAGCCCAGCAGCAAACACATCTCTTTCCAGGCAGTGTCGTGGCCGTGTTGTATTCCTACCAGCGCATGAGCAATCTCATGCAAGATGGTATCGCGAACATGCTCTTCTGTATTTTGAAAAACATATGCTGTGGAAAGTTCGATGGTGCGTTCGCCTGCCTTGCAAACACCCAGGCAGCGCTTGCTTTTGTTCAAACGGAACAGCCAATCGGAAAGACCGTGAGTAGTCATAAGCGTGGTGGCAAGATCGGTGGCGCGATTCAAATCCATATCCTGATTATATCTAATTACTCAAAAAAGTGCGCACCACTAGTGATGGCACTTTTGAGTTAACCGCGCGTGGTGTCACAGCGAAATTTATCCCCTGAACAACTTCGAGCTGTCGATATATCACGCTGATATCTAGTGGACATAATTTTTATGTAACATCCATGCATAATGTATATATTTGCCTGATTCAACGAGAACACACCGGGCCCTGCTTTGCAAGTTTTTGGAAAAGTAGTGCCGATAAATTGACGCAGGATCTTTTCTACAATCAGATTCATAAAGAGTTATAGTTCTTTTTGAGCCTTCCGTTCAGCGCTTGGACCTGGTCCCTAGAATTGATTATATGGACACATCCGGATCACACACGCCCAGATATGGTCTTCCAAAAGTAGAGATGCCAAAAACGCTGATCACCGAATCCGGTATCAGCGCAAACAGTGCTGAGTTGCTTACCGTGGGTCAGTTGGTTAGCGATCGCTACAAAGTAGTAGCTGTTCTAGGGCATGGCGGCATGGGTGCCGTTTACAAGGTGGAGCAGATTTTTTTGCGCCGCATGTTTGCGCTCAAGACTTTGCACGGTCAGGGATTTACCGAGGTAGCGATGCGACGCTTCCACAAGGAAGCACAGGCAGCCGGCAAGCTGTCACATCCGAATCTCGTGAAGGCGCATGATTTCGGGGTCCTGGAAAATCACCAGCCTTTTTTTGTCATGGATTTGGTGGAAGGGCAAAATTTATCGGAATATTCAAAAAACTCCGGCACGCTTTCAATTGATGAAGTGCTCAATATTTTCATTCCGGTCTGCTTTGGCATGAGTTATGCACACGAGCAAGGAGTTATCCATCGGGACATCAAGCCGGGCAATATCATGCTGGCGATTGCGCCTAAGGAACCGAGCGGCTATGTTCCCAAAGTCGTAGACTTCGGCATCGCCAAGATGTCCGATGGTGATGACGGACATTCAATGACACTTACCCGCACAGGAGAAGTGTTTGGTACGCCTCTGTACATGAGCCCGGAACAGTGCATGGGTGTGAAAGTCGATCACAGGTCCGACATCTATTCACTCGGCTGTGTTATTTACGAAGCGCTCACCGGAGCACCGCCCTTTCATGGCGACACTGCGCTCAATTTGATGATGAAACATCAAACCGCTATGCCTGTGAGCTTGAAGGAAGCTTCGATGGGAAGAGATTTTCCTTCTGTCCTGGAAGCGATCATTGCTAAGACTCTCATCAAAGATCCGGACTCTCGATATCAAAATTTCCTCGATCTAGCTCTCGATCTGGCTAACCTCAAGCAAGAACTGTCGGAAAAGGTGTCTCATCAAACTGTTAACAGAGCGCACAGCCAGACGGTTAAAGACATGCCTGCGTTTATTGCGCCAACAGTTAAGGAGCAAAGGGCGAAGACTAATAGAGTGGCTTTGCTCTCCCTGTCATCAGCTGGTTGCCTTATTGTCGGATTTCTCTTGGGACATCTTCTCTGGCCGCAAACAATCGAGAAAACGGTTCAAGTACAGTCGCAACCCGACCTCAGCGATACAGCCCACAAGAACTACGAAGAATCTCTCAGCGTTGGGCACACACGTTATTTGTCTATGGAGGGTTCCGGCACGCAGCCAGTGCAAACATATAAGTTCCCCAACACTTTTGACATCGGCATATTCAAATACACGCTGCCTCAAGCAGTAACAGACAATTCTTCAGCAGCAAGAGGTTCCATTGCTGTTCCAATCAATGCCGATACGTATTTGAAAACGTTTGCCAGCATTTTATACAACCATCCTCATGTATTGAGAGGATTTCGTTCCGGAGATCTGCATCACCTGCAAATCGCCAACGATGACATGGACAAGGTAGAAGATCTTTCCTTTGTCTTCGACACGAGCCTGGCTCACTGCGCGGACATTAAGAGCTTGAAAGAGATCCTGCTTTACGAAACTGCTACGACGGACAGAGGTATCAGTTCTATCAAAGATCTTCCTGCACTTGAATCCATTGATGTCTCAGATACAAAAGTAACCGCTGAGGGGATTCAAACTTTGAACAACTTCGGCAAACTGAGCATTCTGGGTGTCAAAAATGTTGTTGGCGCGAAGAGCTTAATTCCTAAGCTGCAAACCAACAAGAAATTGCAAATAGTCAATTTTTCCAATGATGATCTGACCGACAATGACATGGCGCTCTTCGACAAGATTCCGGACCTGCAAGTTCTTTCGGTGAATTCCAATCGAAAAGTCACGAATGAAGGCATTAGCAAAGTCAAAAATATTGTTTGTTTGAACATTGCTGACACGGGCGTAACACCTGCGCTGGCCGATGTCTTGCCCACCATGAAAAAGCTAAGGGCTGTAACAATCAGCAAAGAAAATTGGTCTGCAGCCGATGTGAAAAAACTTGTAGATCGATACCCAAACCTTCAGGTGGTGACGAAAAAGCTTGATTCTAACAATCGTCTCACCGGGTGGAATTGGCAACAGGATCTATAGAAAATCACATAAAGTGCCATCCTTAGCCGTTCTTGCTATACTGCTTGTAGAATGCAGGGCCCCAGCCTTTGTGGCTGAGCGTATTTATTTCCTTTATGAAACCAGATCGGCAACTCAACAAAGCATTATGCATGCGGCTTTCCGCCTGTCTTGTCTTGTTTTGCTTTGATGATGCTGCCGTTCTTGCCAGAGACGCCAAGCCACTTCCCTTGAGCTCCGGCGACTTTCTAATCACAGTAAGAAAAAATGAGATTCCGCCCGCGCAGGCCTCTCCATCCGCTCAGCCGAACGGGCAAAAGGTTGTGAAGCCTCAGACGGAAGGTGAGGCGCAGAATAACCTGCCACTCGCCAAACAGACAGCTGAGCAGATCAACAAAAAGCTGCCACAGGATAAACAATCTCCAGTGCGCACGCGAGATCAAGTTGAAAGTCAGCTCGTCAAGCCATCCTTACTCGAAACCTCATTCACCTCCTGGCCGGCCCGCGGCAGGGATACCCGCGCCGCAATTCTTTCCATACATGGTTTCGGCTTGCACAAAGAATCATTTGCCGGGTTTGCCAATCAGATGGCCAGCCGTGGCATCTCCACTTACGCTATCGACGTAAGAGGCTTTGGTAGCTGGATGGGCGAACCGGGAGAAAATAAAAAGCTAGACTTCTACCAGACAATGATGGACTTGCGCAGCGCCATTTATTGGGTAAAGACAATGAATCCAGGCGTGCCTGTTTTTTTGCTTGGCGAATCAATGGGCGGTGCAATCGCTTTGCAAGCAACGGCTCTCTTTCCTGAATGCGTGTCGGGCTTGATTGCCTCGGTGCCTGGTTCTCACTACTACGGCGGTAAAAAGACCGCCATGGAAGTAGCATTACGGATGGTGCGACCCAATGCCAAGTTCAAAGTCGGAGATAAAGTAATCGAAAAGGCCACCTGCGATAAGAATCTTCGCGAAAATTGGCTGAACGACCCGCGGGCAAAGTTGGAGATGACGCCAAAGCAATTGACGCAATTTGCCGCATTCATGAATCAAACCGATGATATGGCCAAGCGCATCGACAGTGTTCCAGTACTCATGCTGCAGGGCGGCAAGGACAGACTTTCCAAAGCCGACGGAACCGAGCGCCTCTTTCACGCGTTGAAGACACCCTACAAAAATTATGTGCTGCTCGATGATGCGGAGCATCTCATATTTGAAAAGGGTCAATACAACGCCAGAACCGCCGAAATCGTTGAAGACTGGTTGGCCAAGCAAAGCCAGCGCCTGAGAAGCGCCGGAACCAGCAGCCCAAAATAGGCGTGCCGGGCGGGTATATGGGTACATATATGAAGTACCTGTGCGGAAATTCGAGGACAGTCTCGATTCCGTTTTTCAAACCCGGATGTTTATGGACTCTGGAAATCAAACACCAGTCGACCAGTCAAAGGATTCCAACCCCATAGTTGTCACTGATGGTGCTGCTGGTGAGAGCATCGCGCCGGCATTCAAAACAGGCGATCTGGTGGCGGAGAAGTACAAAATAATTCAACTGCTCGGTCACGGCGGCATGGGCTCCGTTTACAAGGTCGAACAAATTTTCTTTCGGCAGTTCTTCGCTTTGAAAACTCTGACCGGGCAGAATTTCCCCGATGTCGTCATTCGTCGGTTTCAAAAAGAAGCCCAGGCGGCAATGAAGCTCAATCACTCGAACCTCGTGAGAGCGCACGATTTCGGGATTTCACAAATGCACCAGCCATTTTACATAATGGACCTTGTGGAAGGGGAAAGCCTCTCGGAGTACTCGAAGCGCATCGGTACCTTGTCGATTGAAGAAATCTTGCGCATCTTTATTCCTGTTTGTTTCGCCCTGGGATATGCTCATGGCGAAGGCATAGTGCACCGCGATTTGAAGCCTGGCAATATCATGCTCGACAAATCAGCTGGCGCAAATGAACCTTATGTTCCTAAAGTAGTAGATTTTGGAATTGCCAAACTTACCGACAATGAAAACGGCAACTCAGTCAACCTGACCCGTACGGGCGAGATCTTCGGAACTCCACTCTACATGAGCCCCGAGCA